>USPQ01000082.1 GCA_900556625.1 uncultured Bacteroides sp.
GTATTTATTTTAAGGATGGCGAGGAGGCTGTCGTAATTTTAGGTAATACCAATGGAGAACAAGTGAATTTGAAAGTGTACGATTTCGATGCAATAAGACAAGGACAACGTACACCGGATCCGACTTCATATCCTTTAAGTGAGGGTATTAACAAGTTGAGGATTGCACATGGAGGATTGAGTTATATTGAGTATTATACTCCGAATTGGAAAACTGCACCAGCTCTTAAATTGCATATCGCTTCCGGTAAAGTGAACGGATATTACGACAAACATCGGGATGTATCGGCCGACTGGCGTGAAATTTTGAATAAAGCTACTTATGGTTGCATAGATATTAAAGGCGATCGTGTTAATCTGGTGTTTGGGGTGAACAGTATAAAGACTTATTGTGACAATTTAGGAAAATTGATACAGAACTATGACGATATAGTGGAATTGGAACATGAACTCATGGGATTAGATAAATGGGGGCGTCGGCCTAAAAACCATATGTTTGCTCGTGTAACCAAAGACGGATTGTTTGCTGATGGTTGGGGAGCCGGATGGTATGAAGGTTGTATGAACGAATTGGCCAGTACTACCAAATCTTTGCGTGAAGGAGTTTGGGCCATTGCGCATGAGTTCGGACATGTCAATCAAATCAGACCGGGATTGAAATGGGTATCAACCACTGAAGTGACGAATAATGTATATTCTGTATGTGCACGATATAAATTCTATCGGGAGAATATGCCGTTGGAACATGAAAGGTGTAACGATGGAAATGATAATAATGTCCGGGGAGGGCGTTTTAATTCTTATCTCAATTATGGCATCATTAAAGGAGAGCAGTGGCTCTGTCAAAAAGGCCAGGATAATATGGATCCTTCTAAGTATCCTTACGGAGGCGATCACTTTGTGAAACTCTGTCCGCTATGGCAGTTGCTGCTCTATTATCGTGAGATTGTGGGAGGAGAAAAACGCGATTGGTACGGTGATGTGGCTGAGATTGTACGCAATACGGATGAATCACAATTGACTAACGGGCAACTTCAGCTCAATTTCATGCGCAATACTATGGATGTTGTGAAAGAGGATTTGACCGACTTCTTTATCAAGGCAGGTATGCTGAAACCTATTGATAAGGAATTGGACGACTATGCACGTGGACAAATGACTATTACCCAAACAGATTGCGATGAGTTGGTGAAGTATGCTTCCAAATATCCTAAACCGGCCACTCCCGTGCTTTATTACTTATCAGCCAATAGCGAGAAGTCATTTAAGGACAAATTAGCAGTAGAAGGAACTTATAATGAAGGTGTCAAGGTAAGAAATAATGGTTGGATTGTCATCGATCACGATGTGTGGAAAAATGCTGTAGTCTTTGAAACCTATCAGGGAGATGAATTGAAATATGCTGCCATTGTGGGAACTGATTCTCCTGACCTGAGTGAAACAAAGGTTTGCTATCCCGAAGGTTCCACACGCATTGAAGCTGTTTCTTGGGATGGAAAGAGAAAATTAGTCTATGGAGAAAAATAATATTGAATTCAACGAGATATAAAATAGGACGATGAATCATAACAGACTTTATTTTTTACTATTGCTGTTTGCGTTTAGCCTCGGGACTCCGGGGCTTGCGCAGAAGCGTTGTATCAGTCAGTATTGGAATTTTTGTCGCATTTCCGATGAAACGTCGAAAGCGGAAATCAAGAATCAGGGAAGTGACTGGAGTTCACAATACAATGTGCAGCACATGGATATGAACGGAAATAGCGAATTGGCTGTTCCGCAAAATACTTTGGGAGCGGAACTGCGGCAGTTGGAGAACAAACAATGGGAACAAATTACTCTTCCGCATACGCCATTTGTAGAACCATTGACTGTGCTGCATCAATGGCAAGGTATCTGCTATTACAAAAAAAAGATTACCATTACACCGGAGGAGGAGAAGAAGCATATTTGGATAGAGTTTGAAGGCGCGATGCACTTGGCCGATGTGTGGATTAACGGTAAGCATGTCATGCAACATGCCGGAGGATACACCCCATTTGTGGTAGACGCAACCGGATTGTTGAAAACGGGTAAAGAAAATGAATTATTAGTCCGTTTGGACAACCGTAACAATTCGTTGATTCCTCCCGGAAAACCGTTGGAAACACTTGATTTTTGTTATTATGGGGGAATTTATCGGAATGTACACTTGATAGCGAAAGCTGATGTACATATTACTCATCCCATTCTTGACGGACATCCGGCAGGAGCAGGTATATTTATTACCTATCCGAAGGTGTCGCAGGAGCTATCGGTAGTGGATGCGAAAACTGAAATAAAGAATACTTCTGATAAGGAAAAAGTGGTGGAACTTAGACACACGCTTTATACTTGGAAAAAGCAGAAAGGAAAGGATAAAAAAGTACAGAACATTTCAGAAACACTCACATTGCACCCTGGCGTAACAATAGAAAACAATCAGCGCATGGAGGTGAAACATCCGGCTTTGTGGAGTCCGGATGAACCGAATTTGTATGTGTTGTCGACAGAAGTCGTAGAAAATGGGAAAGTGGTAGATAAGGAAGAAACTCGTATAGGAATACGTCATATAGAAATGAGTATTGAAAAAGGGTTTGTCATCAACGGAAAACCGCTTAGGCTGGTAGGTAGTAACCGACACATGGAATATCCGTATGTAGGTAATGCTATTTCCGATCAGGCACAATATCGTGATATGTATCAAATTCGTTCAAACGGATTCAACATTGTTCGTTTGGGACATTATCCGCAAGCTACTGCTGCATTGGATGCTTGCGATGAGTTGGGACTTCTTGCTATAGAACCGATACCTGGATGGCAGTTTTTCAATAAAAATCCGTTGTTCATATCGCTCACGCACCGGGATGTGCGTGACATGATTCGTCGTGATCGTAATCATCCATCCATTGTGATGTGGGAAACAACGCTTAATGAGTCATGGCCTCCGGCCGAGTGGAAAGACGGAGTAGTCAAGATTGCCCATGAGGAACTGCCGGGAGATCAATGTTTCACATCAGGCGATTCGTATGGTTATAAAGGATTTGATGTCTGTTACAATGACTGGGAAGAAGGCTTCAAACGTCCCAATAATAGTGGTAAACCGGGATTTATACGCGAATATTATGATTATGAGTTTGGTGGGCATTACAGCACAACACGTATCAGACGGGGAGACGGAGAAAAGGCTCAACTTCAGAACGCATGGAATGCGCAATGGTCGCACAACCGATACCGTATTTATTATCCAAAGACAATGGGGGATGCGGTATGGAGTATGTATGATTACAATCGGGGATGTTGCGATAATATTTGTTATAGTGGTGTGGCCGACATCTTTAGATTACCTAAATTCAGTCTTTCTTTTTTCAGAACACAGATTGCGGAAGGTAGCATGCTACCTTCGGGAAAGATGCCTTATGAGGTATTTATTCCGGCGTATAGGGACGAAATTTTATCTGATACAGTAATGGTGTACGGTAATGTGGATGAGGTAGAACTGGTTTTAAATGGTAAAACTATCAGACGGCAAACAGCTGACAAAGGCCCGGATAGTGACTATATTCCCGTACCGAATGGAGGCAATGGCAAGAATCTTCATTTCCCACCGTTCACGTTTTATGGAGTACCTAAGGAGAGAGGGGTATTGAAAGCTGTCGGTTATCATCAAGGGAAAAAAGTGGCAGAATATACGGTGAAGACTCCCGGAGTCCCGGAACGTCTGGATATTACTTATTTTGAGAGTGGCAAACCGGCTACAAAGAATGACTTGCTGATTGTATATGTCAGAATGCTGGACAAACAAGGAGTACTTTGTCCTGTTAACGGAATTCCTGTAGAATTGTCGGTACAAGGAGGAGAAATCGTAGGTCCTACTTCGTATCCACTGGAAGCAGGAGTCGCTTCATTTTTGGTGAGAACCGGTGAGATTTCGAAAATCAATATAAATGCTACGGGTAAAGGTTTTTCTACCCGTAAAAGTTTAAAGGTAGGGAAGGAATAAGTATGAGTTTAATGAAGGTTATTGCTACTTATGCAATGCTATATATGTGTGTCTTTGCACAAGCCAAAGAGGTGAAGTCTTTACAATCACCTCGGCAGTGGCATGTTTCTATTAGTGGAAATGATAGTGCCGATGGCTCTGCGACAACTCCATTGCGTCATATTCAGACTGCGGCCGAACGGGCATACCCGGGGGATGTTGTCATCGTACACGAAGGTGTTTACAGGGAGAGAGTTACTCCACCGCGGGGAGGAGAATCTAAAGAGCGACCGATAACCTATCAGGCGGCTGAAGGAGAAAAAGTGGAAATCAAAGGTTCCGAAGTCATTAAAAATTGGAGACGGCTGAACAATGAGACATGGGAAACGGTGATCCCTAATAGTTTGTTCGGCGACTTCAATCCGTACAATGATACGATACATGGTGATTGGTTGGCAAGAGGACAATGGTCGCATACCGGAGAAGTATATTTGAATGACCGTGCCCTTGCGGAAACGGAACGGTTGGAAGATGTGCTTCTGAATAAAGGTAATCGTCAGTTGTGGTATAGTAAAGTAGGAAATGACAGTACATGGATATGGGCCAATTTTCCGGGATGCGATCCGAACCGTGAACTGGTGGAGATTAATGTACGCCGGACGGTATTCTATCCGGAGAAACCGTTTGTCAACTACATTACAGTAAGAGGTTTTCACGTCAGTCAAGCTGCTACGCCATGGGCACCGCCCACTGCTGAACAAATAGGGGCTATCGGTACACATTGGAGTAAAGGATGGACTATAGAGGACAATGTGGTTACTCATTCAAAATGTGTGGGCATTACTTTAGGTAAATACGGAGATGAATGGGATAATAAGGCAGAAAGCGTAGAAGGATATGTCGGCACTGTCAAAAGGGCATTGGACAACCAATGGAACAGGGAGCATATCGGCAGTCATTCGGTACGCCACAATCGTGTTTCTTTCTGTGGACAAGCCGGTATCGCAGGTAGTTTGGGAGCAATCTTCAGTACCATTAGCGACAATGTGGTTCATGATATCGGAAGTTCTTCATTTTGGGGATACGAATTGGCCGGTATCAAACTGCATGCGGCTATAGACGCTGTGATAGAACACAATCACATTTATCGGACGGAGGGCGGCATTTGGCTGGACTGGATGACACAAGGTACAAGGGTGACACGTAATCTCCTTCACGACAACAGAGTACAGGATTTCTCCTTGGAAGTGAACCACGGTCCCATCATTGTGGATAATAATTTATTTTTGTCGCCCGAACTGGCGCAAGTCAAACTTTCACAAGGAGTTGCTTTTGTACACAATACAATTGCTTGGAAAATATGGCCTACAGGCGATGTGGATGAACGGCAAACTCCTTATATGTTTCCTCATGACACTCAAATTAAGGGATACCATGATTGTCCTTGCGGGAATGTGTGTTACTTCAATAATTTGCTCTTACGGGAAAATTTGAGTATGTACGAGAATAGCAAATTACCGACAAAGATGGAAGGGAATGTAGTAGATACACTGGTGCAATATAGAGTAGAAGAAATGGCTGATGGTTGGTATTTGGAGTTCATCCCTACGAAATCATTGAGCAAGGAATGTACTAAAGCATTGGTCTATTCGCAGCAATTGGGAGAAGCTGTTATTCCCCGACAGCGGATTGAGTTGCCGGATGGAAAGAAGGCTTTCGATAAAGACTATTTGGGGAGAAAGCGTAAAAAAAGAGGGAACTTACCCGGCGCTATTGAATTTAAAGGAGATTCCAGGGTGCGGGTTAAGGTATATGATATATGGAATTAATATCATCAGTAACTATGAAGAAGCATGTTTTAATCTGTGGATTAGGAATATTATTGGGATTTTTGCTAAATACAGGTGTTTTGGCTGCCGCTAATTCTTCTATCGGTCGTTGGACTATCTGGTCGAAGAACCCTGCATTGCAATGGGAGGACGCTTTCGTGACCGGCAATGGGAAGATTGGCAGTTTGATAGCGGGACGTCCGCAGGAAGAACGAATCACTTGTGTTCATGAAGAATTGTTTATCCGCGGATGGGACAGGCATAAAGTGACTGTTCCGCAAACTGCACAATTGATGCCATACGTTCGTCAACTAATGGAAAAAGGTAAATCGGATGAAGCGGCTTGGCTGTTGACGGATGAGGCAGAAAGACAATTGCATGCAATGGGAGCTAATCAACGATGGCCGTTAATTCCGCATCCGGCTTTCGATCTTTGCATCCGTCAGTTGGACAAGTTGCCTCTTCCGGTAGCAGATTACCGGCGGCAATTGAACTTGGAGACGGGGGAAGCGACTGTTGTCTGGAAGCAAGGTGCAGGCAGTTTTACAGAATCGGTTTTTTCTTCAAGGAAAGACAATGTGAATGTCATTCGCCTGAAAGCAAACAACAAAGGGAAAATAAATGTGGAACTTAGTCTGGAGGAAACTCCCGGACGGGAAGGAGAACACTTTGAACACGATTTGGATCATGCCTTTTCTGAGGTAAATCGGGAAGCTTCCGGGCATTGGCTCACTTATCATGCCGCATACGACAAAGATCCCGGCGGATATGATGGAGTGGCGAAGGTTACTTTGAGAGGAGGAAACATACAGACGAAAGGTAAATCGTTGGTAGTCAGAAATGCAGAAGAAGTATTAATTATAGTGAGTATTGTCCCGCAGGAAGATGCCCGAAATGCTTCGTTGGATGCTGTCAAGGCCGGACTGGATAAGTTGGCTGCAAACTATGACAAGTTGTTGCGGCCTCATGCGCAAAAACACGGCGAACTATTTCACCGTATGCAGTTGGATTTAGGTTGTGGTGAACAATGGACAGTGACGCCTACTGAACAGATGTTGGCACAGATCAAAGAAACAGGGCCAACACCCTTGTTCCTTGAACAACTTCATGCCATGGGACGTTATCTGTTGATTTCTTCGTGTGGAAAATTCCCTCCTCCTTTACAGGGAATATGGAGTGGAGGATGGAAACCTGCATGGATTGGAGGCTTCGTCTGGGATTCCAATCTTAATCTGGCTATATCCGCCACAACGATGAGCAACCTGCCCGAATGTGCCGAAAGTTATAACCGACACATAGAAAGCCTGCTGCCGGGATGGCGACTGAACGCCCGCAATTATTTAGGTTGCCGCGGCTTTGTCGTTGCTCATTACAATGATCCTACCAATGGCTACCTGACACACTTCGGTAGTTCCTTTCCATGGATGTTTTGGGCAGGTGGGGCAGGATGGAATTTGCGTCCTTTGTATGAATATGCCATGTTGACCGGCAATGTGACATATCTGAAAGAGAAAGTCTATCCTTTATACAAGGAAATGGCTGATTTTTACGAAGACTATTTGGTGGAAGGTACTGACGGATTATATCATATCACAACCTCTATTTCTCCGGAAAACGCTCCGAAAGGTACGAATACATGGCTGAGTAAAGATGCTACTATGGATGTGGCGATAGCCCGTGAAGTGTTTACTTTCCTTTGTGACATGGGCCGACGTTTCCATGCTTCTTCTGCTGAGATGGAAAGATGGAATGCTATACTGCAGAAATTGCCGGCTTACCGCATTAACAATGACGGCGCTTTGGCTGAGTGGGTGGATCCGGCTTATCCCGATATCTATAATCACCGCCATAATTCCCACCTTTATCCTGTCTTCCCGGGGATTGACTTGGTTGGGTCGGATGCCGATCCTGCATTACAGAAGGCGGCAAAAGTGGCGTTGGACAAACGTTTCGGATTTGATACAAGTTCTGCTCACGGTTTGATTCATCTGGCGCTTCAGGCCGCCCGTTTGGGAGATGCGGATAAGGTGCGGCAAAACATAGAGCGTTTTAGTAAGCGGAACTATCTTTACGACGGATTAATCACTTCCCATGAGCCGGGACGTGCTATCTTCAATCTAGATGCGATATTGAGTTTTCCTCGTTTGTTGATGGAGATGTTGGTGTTTACAAAATCCGGATATATCGAATTCTTGCCCGCCTGGCCCGTCGGATTTCCCGATGGTTCGCTCAAAGGAATGCGTATTTATGGTGGGCACACACTGGACATCTGCTGGAAAGCAGGCAGACTTGAATCGTTTACCATTCACGCTGTTGCTGATGAGACTTTGGAATGGGCACACGATGGGATGAAAGAATGTCTGGAATTGAAAAAGGATAAGCCGTTTCAGTGGAGACGGCAGGCGGTCGGGGCTCAAATGCAGAGGATGGAGTCTATGTATGATGAACAAAAAGACGAAGCGTTTTTCGCCGGAAAGCGGAACTTGCTGACTGCCAAATGGGAAGAACCTTTCTCTTACGAAAGTATACGGAGCAAGCATGCACCTATGGGACCTTTTATGGGCAATGGAGATGTGGGATGTGTCAGCCATACAACTGCCAATAGCCAGACCATTCGTATATCGAAAGTCGATTTCGTGACGGATGGTTGGGAGGATTGGACGGGCAGGGGACCGGCGGCCCTTCCGATAGGAGGAATAAAAGTATCGGTTGATGCTCCTTCTGCCGAAGGGTTCCGTTACGAAATGGATATGTTGGGTAATGAATTGCGAATGACAAGCGGGACATTGCCGGCTGTGGAGATGACAAGCTGGATGGGCAGAGGCTCCAACGTGATAGTGACGGAACTTGTCACTGCTTCCGAACACCCTGTTACCATCACTGTAGATACTTATGCAGGCGGAACAACTTCAAATTATGAGGATAAGGCGATTGTGAAAGGTACTATTGCCCAAGCATATCGCCGGACGTTGACAGACAGTGTGCGTTGGATTTCGCAAGCAGGTGTCTCCACCCGTATTATCGGAGCAGTCTCGTCGGTGAAGCAGGATACAGAAAACAATGTAAAAAGTACTTTCACGTTGAATGCAGGTGAGAAGGTGTATGTAGTCACTTATGTATCGGGCGGAGGTACTGAAGATAACGCGCGTCTTGATGAAGCCTACGTCCGGTTAACCTCTTTGTCGGTAAAAGATCTCCGTCGGTTGAAACAGCAGAAAGATCTTTGGTGGACAGAGATGTGGCGACGTTCGTATGTGGAGACCGGCGATGACCTGATTGACAGGCAATATCTTGTCTCTGTCTATTTACAGGCTTCGGCTTATGACGAACACTCTCCTGCTTGCGGAGGAATGTATGGTGTATGGAATATGGATGACGAAATGAACTACCACGGAGATATTCATCTGAATTATAATAGCCAAGGTGGATTTTACAGTATGTTTTCATCCAACCGTCCCGAGCTTGCCATGCCCTACTACCGTTTTCTTGAAGGGATGATTCCGGAGGGTAGAAGGCGGGCAAAGGAAGAATTGGAACTGGTACACCCTTCGCTGAAAGGAAAATCGTGCAGGGGGCTTTTATTTCCTGTCAGTGCGTTGGGAATTGGTGGCTTTTATTGTACCTACTGGCAGCAAACAGTCAATGCTCCTTTCAATGTACCGTTGTTTAGCTGGTATTACGAATACACCGGTGATGAAACTTTTCTACGTGAAAGAGCCTATCCTTTTATCAGGGAGTGTGGGAATTTTTACGAAGATTACATTCAAAAAGAACGATACGGTAATTCCTACCGATATACGATTACCACCGGGGGACATGAAAACTCGTGGGACCTGAATCCGCCGTCGGATGTGGCTTTTGTGGAACAGACATTCCGGCTCCTGCTGCGTTATAGCCAAATCCTGAACATGGATGCGGACAGACGAGACAAATGGCAGGATATTGTGGATCATCTTCCGGCCTACAAAGTGATTATGCCTACCCGGCAACCGAACCAGGGACTACCTGTTTATGCCAAGAATGAAGCCGGATGGGATGCGCCGAATCACATGATACAGTTACATGCCGCTTATCCATGTGAAGTCTTGAATCTGGCATCATCTCCTGAAGCTCTTCAGATTGCACGCAATACGGTCCACTATTATTTTGTGGCACAGGAGGGCTATAAACTCATGAACGAATTGGGCTTGAGTGCTTATGTGATGGGAGCCCGCGTAGCTTTCGACCCGGAAATACTTATCGACAAGATGAGGTATCAGGCTGAAACTGCGGGAAAGAACTTCTTGATTACGGATGGGCACCATTGTCTGGAGAAGAGTGCGATTATGGAGGCGGTACATTCCATGATGCTACAAACGGTAGATGATGTGCTTTACCTTTTTCCCGACTGGATGAAGAAACCGGCATCCTTTACACGTCTTCGGGCTAAAGGAGGTTTTCTTGTGTCGGCTTCGTATGATGGGGCTCAAGTGACCGAGTTGAAAATTCAGGCAGGCAAAGCACCTGTTTGCAAGATCCGGAATCCGTGGCCGGACCGGGAGATAGAAGTGACAGCTAATGGAAGAACAGTGCCTGTTACTATATATCGTGATTATTGTGCTTTTTCTGTCAGGGAGAATGAAGTCTATCATGTAGTATGCAAATAGTTCCTTCATCCTTATTGTTGCACTCTGGTAAACAGATCGGTGCACTCAGGTGGATAGCCCTATTCACTTCAGTGCACAAGCCTGTTCACTGGAGTGCAACGATAAAGGTTTCTTATTGAAAATCGACTGATTATGGTGGTATAATCTTTCATTGTCTGTTAGTTATGATGAGAATGAACGATAGTTTTGCTACAGTTCATTAAGCGTTGATGATTAAGTTATGAGAATAACATTTGCAATAGGTCATTTTAGCAAGTCGATGATATCAGTTTTTCAATCTCTTTTGCAGAGTCCACTATATACGCCGGATTAAACTTTTCCAATTCTGTTCGAGGTCGGAACCCCCATGTTACACCACAGGCTGTTACATTTGCATTAGCTGCCGTTTGCATATCGACTCCTGAATCCCCGACATAAAGAACATTTTCTTTTTCTACATCGGCTAATTTCAAAATATCAAAGACGACTGCCGGGTCGGGTTTGACGTTCACTCCTTCCCGTTGGCCGAAAACGGCAGTGAAGCGGATCTCTGGGAAATAGTAGGCTATCAGTTTCTCGGTAGCTGCCTGATATTTGTTCGAAGCTACTGCAAGCTGTATACCTTCGGATTGCAAATAGGATAAAAGTTCTGAAATACCCGGATAAGGACGGCTGTCATCTGCATTGTGAACGTCATAGTAAGGAATGAACTCCTTTCTTACACGGAGTACATTTTCTTCTGTTTTTTCTCCTTCGGGCAGAGCACGCTCAAAAAGCTTGTTGATACCGTTTCCCACCATAAAGTTATACTTCTCAATGTCATGGGTAGGATATCCTAATTTGTTTAATGCGTAATTGGTACTGTGGGCCAGATCGGCAATGGTGTTTAGCAATGTACCGTCCAAATCGAATATAACTAGTTTCTTCATTGAGCTTTCTGTTTTATAATTAATCTTGCTATCTTGGATATTTTCGCTTACAAAGGTAGAAAAGAAAAGACGCTCCTGCAAGATTTTTATGATGTAGGAGCGTCTTTTTGTATTTGGTTATTCTTTTTTATTTCTTTGTAATCCGAAACCAATCCACATCTGCCCAACCGCCGTCGTTAGTAACAATGGCAGGACGAGTACAGAACATACCAACCTTGGCACCGATCCATTGTCCTTCTCTTGCCCGGAAAGGAGCACCGAATGATTCAAACTTTTTCCCGTCAAGGCTATAACTGAAATTACACGTTGCAATGAGGTCGTGCCCGCCTTCACTGCTCTTGATTTTCTTTCCGTCACAACTGAAACGTACCTTCAGATAAACCGTATTTTGAGAAAGGGGAACGGAGGCTCTCACTTCTTCCGGTTTTCCTTTATCCGCTCTTAGGCATTCAACTTGCGACAGCACAAGACCTTTATCTGTATTTTCAAGAATCAGTCCGGCATAGTCCCTGCCCATAACGACAAGTCCGGTACGTTCACCCTTGTTTTTCAGGTTAGGGCTGAACGTCAGCTTCATCGTTGCGCTGAAATTATCGGAAGAGGTTTTCTGTAGCAAGAGGTTAGCTACATCCCACAGGTTTTTATACTCTTCTACCACCGGGTAAGAGTATAACCTGACATAACTTTTGTCTCCCGCATAATACGCCCATTTTTCGTTGATGTTAGCGTGCCATTGCCATTGTGGCGAAAGGGTATAACCGTCAAACTCATCACTTTCCTGTGGAGTACAAACGGGATATGTCTTTCCTACATTCGGTTTCTTGTAAGTCAAAACAGGCTCACCGCAACCGTCACCGTCTTTGTCTGTTCCGATGACAGGCCAGTCGTTTACCCATTTCATCGGTTGCAGATGCATGATACGGCCGTAAGCGCCTACATCCTGGAAATGAAGGAACCAGTCTTCTCCGGTAGGGGTATCTACCCAAGCTCCCTGATGAGGCCCGTTGACGGGAGAGTTGCCTTGTGCCAATACCGTTTTCCACTCGTAAGGACCGTAAATGTTTTTGGAACGTAACACGACCTGCCAGCCTGTCGGTACGCCGCCTGCCGGATGA
>USPQ01000083.1 GCA_900556625.1 uncultured Bacteroides sp.
ATCCTGCTATCGACATGGCCAGTCCGCGAACCTTGGTGGGATACATCTCCGAGAGGAGTACAAACACCACGGCACAGATGGATACGGCACAGCAGAATACATAGAACAGGAAGAAAACAAGCAGGAAGAGGCTGGATACTCCCAGGGAATCTCCGAAGAGGAAGTACAGGCCGATGAGAATCAGAGAAACAACCATGCCCGAAACTCCGTAATAAACCAGCTTCTTGCGGCCCACCTTATCGATGATGACAAGAGCCAGAACCGTGGTCAAAGTATTGACTAGTCCTACCAGAACTTGGTAAAAAAGAGAATCACCTCCTGAAAGTCCTGCATTCTCAAAAATAGAAGGACCATAATAAAGCACCGCATTGACTCCCATAAATTGTCCCAAAATAGCAATGCATACACCTATAATTACTGCCTTCAAAATGCCAGGTTTCATCAATAACGACCATTCTGAGCTTGTTTCAGCAGTCAAAACTGATTGAGTTTCTTTCAATTGGTTCGTCGCTTCTGTAATCGAATTATAGATTCTCTCCAGAATATTTATAGCCTTTCTCTCCTGCCCTCGTACAATTAACCAACGAGGACTCTCCGGTATGAAAAATATGATTATAAAGAATAATATCGCAGGTAACGTTTCCATGCCTAACATACCTCTCCATACCTCAGTTATAAATATCTTATTTAATAGAGGAACACCCAATAAAGCACCACTTTCCGACCAAGCCAACAACTGATAATTAACCAGATAAGCTCCTAAGAAGCCAACGGTCACAGCCAGTTGATATAAAGAGACTAAACGCCCTCTATACTGTGCTACTGAAACTTCCGAAATGTAAAGAGGAGACACTATGGAAACAACGCCTATCCCGACACCCCCAATTATACGATACACCACTAATTGCGTAAAATCCGTACAGAGAGCACATCCTAAAGCCGATGCGGAGAAGAGAATAGCAGAAATAACCATAGTCAATTTTCTCCCTAATTTATCACTCAAAATACCGGCAAAAAGGACTCCAATGATTGAACCGACCAACGCACACCCTACATACCATCCCTGCTGCAATGCATCCAGTTGAAAAAGCTGAGTAACCTGAGCAATTGTACCGGATATAACTGCCGTATCATATCCGAACAAAAAACCGCCCAAAGCAGCCACAACAGAAAGGAATATAAGATAGCCAAAATTAATAGTAGATTGCATAATATTATTTTATTTCAAAATATTCTATATATCTGTTATACAAATTCCCTGCTTGCAAGTAAGCAGATTGCGGACTCATAAAATGAGAAAATTCAAAGGTTATAGCCTTATCATATCCGGCACGCTTGGCAGCTTCCAATTTCATCCGAAGTTTATCAAACTTAATGGGTAGAAAACGAATAGGCATATCACGATCAAAAGATTCGGCATTTGTCCAGCATTGCATCCCATACTTATCTGCTAATTTTTTATTGACAGAAAAGAAAGCATCCAATTCATCATAATCAATATGTCCATCTTGAAAAGCACATGCATCTACCACCTCATGAATACCATCAAAAATTTCATTCCATTCTTTTTCGTGTTGTTGTACAGAAACTGCATCTTCTTTTGTCAGTTTACCTGTTCCCATAATCGCCTTCTTGCCATCAATCCAAGGAGAAATAAAAGTAGGAAGCCCGGCCGAAACATCTTTACATTGCTTTCCCATTGTATAAAATGAATCGATTGCGCCTTTGGTTGCCCGGCTAATTTCTCCGCTAATGTACCAGCCTCCAAAACTTTTATACTTCTCTCCATACATTTTCCAGACTTCGTCTATCACATATTTATTATCCTCAATCTCCCAACTTAAATCACCCGTATCCCAATATCGTCCTGAATCATATAAACCAAAATAAAACTTCATATTATATTTAGCAGCAAGACGCAAATACATATCTACCAAATCAACTGATGGCATATAGCATCCTTTTTTTAATAAATAAGGTGAAGGATAAGTTATAAATTTCCGATAACCGGAACGAATCATTACCACCGTATCTATTCCAATCTTTTTCATGTGTTGGAAATCCATATCCCATTCTTTTTCTCCCCAATTCTGATGAGGAATGTCATGGGAGATTTCATCCAGAAAAGTTCCTGTTATTTTCAGACCATTATTTTTAGGAACAATTAAATTATTCTCCAACCCATTCTCCTCATTTTTAAGAATAGATATTTCACTCCCCTCTTCACCGGTAGCAAATAAAGAAGGAGCCACCAAAGCTGACGCTCCGGCCAAGGCCGCCTTTTTTAGAAAATCTCTACGATTATTTGTTTCCATAGCTTTAATTTTTTGGTTTTTCTACTTTGTATATATGTTAACCTATTGAAGTCACAATGTGTTTTAATTAATATCACGCTACAAATATAGGCATATTTATTAAATAAACAATATATAATAAAATATTTTATTAATAAAGTTACATTTAAACATATAATTCACAAATATAAGTTCAAAAACGATCAGAATAAAAGATAATAGAGACTCTATACACTTGATATACAAAAGTAAATAATGAATCGTGAATCCTATACCTTATTATATGCATAAAGCAATAAAGAGAACATCGCCCACTTGATTCTAATTTTTCCCACACAAAACGCCACATTTAATAAAAAAATTAATTATCTTTGTAGATATTACCAAATAACCAAACATATGAACCAACAATTCTTGAAAGAAATAGAAAAGGGCTCTAAAAGCGCTCTCGTCAAAAAGAGAATTATTACACATTATATATATAATGGCAGTTCTACAATTCCCGATCTTTCAAAAGAGCTGGATTTGAGTGTACCAACCGTCACCAAATTTATTGGCGAAATGTGTGATGACGGATATATTAATGATTATGGAAAATTGGAGACCAGTGGCGGGCGCCATCCGAACCTTTATGGACTTAATCCCGAATCCGGTTACTTTTTAGGTGTAGATATCAAAAGATTTGCAGTCAATATCGGCCTGATAAATTTTAAAGGCGATATGGTAGAACTGAAAATGAACATACCTTATAATTTTGAGAATTCAATTGAGGGAATGAATGAATTATGCAAGCTGATTATCAATTTTATAAAAAAGCTCACCATCAACAAAGAGAAAATCTTAAATATTAATGTAAATGTATCGGGACGCGTGAATCCTGAATCTGGATACAGTTTCAGTCAGTTCAATTTCGAAGAAAGACCATTGGCAGATGTGTTGTCTGAGAAACTGGGCTACAAAGTTACTGTCGATAACGATACGCGGGCTATGACTTATGGAGAGTATATGCAAGGCTGCGTAAAAGGAGAAAAAGATATTATCTTTGTAAACGTAAGTTGGGGATTGGGAATCGGAATTATCATAGATGGCAAGATTTATACAGGTAAATCAGGATTTTCCGGTGAATTCGGTCACATGAGTACTTATGATAATGAAATTATCTGCCACTGCGGCAAAAAAGGGTGCTTAGAAACCGAAGCTTCCGGTTCTGCCCTTCACCGTATCCTTTTAGAACGCATCCGGAACGGAGAAAGCTCTATATTATCAACTAGAATCGCTGCCGAAGAAGATCCCATAACCCTTGATGAGATAATTGCGGCAGTAAACAAAGAAGATCTACTCTGTATCGAAATTGTAGAAGAGATCGGACAGAAGCTAGGAAAACAAATTGCAGGACTGATCAATATTTTTAATCCGGAATTGGTTATTATAGGTGGTACTTTGTCGTTGACTAGTGATTATATAACCCAACCTATAAAGACTGCGGTACGTAAATACTCTCTGAATCTGGTCAACAAGGATTCAGCTATTATCACATCCAAGTTGAAAGATAAGGCTGGTATTGTTGGTGCATGTATGCTGGCACGTAGCAGAATGTTTGAAAGCTAATTAAATTGAAGAACCAGTAAATAAAAAAGGAAGTCTAAATAACTAAATACAAGATAGTTAATAGACTTCCTTTTGAGAGCCGCTAGCCAGACTTGAACTGGCGACCTACGCGTTACGAATGCGTTGCTCTACCAACTGAGCTATAGCGGCGTTTGTCTCTCGTTTACGGCGTGCAAAATTACAGCTTTATTTGAAACTACAAAAAGAATCCGCCTATTTTTTGAGCTATTTTTATAACAACTTTTGTTTTCGATACTTTTTGTCCCAATAATCAATGATAATTCCGCCTGTGAATAAATTATAAAGTGTTGCATGGTATGACAAAATATATACTAACTTTACCGCATGAAAAAGAAATTCCAACTCGAAGTTCCGGGAGAAGCCGACAAAATCTTACTTCATACTTGTTGCGCTCCTTGTTCGTCAGCTATCATCGAATGTCTGATGCAACACAATATAACCCCTGTCATTTACTATTGCAATCCCAATATTTTCCCACAGGAAGAATACAACATAAGAAAAGATGAATGCACCCGTTATGCGCAATCATTAGGACTGGAAATTGTAGACGCCGACTATGACCACGAAGCCTGGCGTTGCCAAATGGCAGGAATGGAACAGGAACCCGAAAGAGGAGGACGTTGCCTGCGTTGCTTCAAGAGCCGCTTGTTGGAAACAGCCCGTTATGCCCACGAGCATGGTTTCTCCGTAATTACCACTACCCTTGCTTCCAGCCGTTGGAAAAGCCTGGAACAGATAAATGAAGCCGGACGATATGCCATGACACATTATCCTGATGTCACATATTGGGAACAGAATTGGCGTAAAGGCGGATTAAGTGAACGACGCATCGCAATCATCAAAGAATATAATTTCTACAATCAGCAATATTGCGGTTGCGAATTCAGCATGAGAAAAGAAGAATAAAAACAACCCCATCATCACCTGCAAACCAATGAATCGAAGAAAGAAAGGCAAAAACAGAAAATTATTCAAAAAAGAATCACGTTCCAATTATAAATTGGGATGTATTATCACCATCATTATACTTATACCTATTCTTTACGGCGTTTATTTATATTGTCAGGGCATTGATACTTCTCAAAAAGAAAAGTCACAGACCAGCACATCATTTCAAACTTCATCTGACCAAAAGCCGGAGAACAAGAAGCCGGAAGGTAAAAATCCGACAACTAAAGAGTTGGAAATACCGGTGTCACTTACCCGACGTCAAGAACAGATCATCCATCACACCGGATACACCGTTTCTTACAATAAAGATTTAAAACTCCCCAATTGGGTTTCATACGAATTGACTCGTAAAGAGACAAAGGGAAAGGAGAAAAGAAGTAACCGTTTTATTACCGACCCGCAGGTCAGAGGCTTGATAGCAACCAATACAGACTATGCACATTCGGGATACGACAAAGGACATATGGCACCAGCTGCAGATATGAAATGGAGTCCGCAAGCTATGAAAGAATCATTTTACTTCAGCAATATGTGTCCGCAACACCCGCAACTAAACAGAAGAGGTTGGAAAAATCTGGAAGAGAAAATCCGGAATTGGGCGATAGCAGACAGTGCCATTATCATTATATGCGGACCTATTATAACCGGACAACCCAAAACGATCGGAAAAAATAAAGTTGTAGTGCCCCAACAGTTTTTCAAGGTAATCCTCTCCCCTTTCGTAAAGCCTATGCGGGCTATCGGTTTCTTATTCAACAATAAACAGTCAGTAGAGCCACTTTCTACATACGCAGTGACAATAGATAGTATTGAACATCTTACAAACATGGATTTCTTTGCGGTCCTTCCCGATGAAATAGAAAATAAAATAGAAGCAGAAGCAGATTATTTCCAATGGCCGAATTAATCAGAAATACCGTATTATATCTTAAAATCATGCAGTGAACCGATTGATTTCTTCTTTACCAATAAATAAAATCCGGTGATATATTAATAAAACCTTACGGCATATTAATAAAACCTGCCGAGATATTAAGCTGTTACTGTTGAGCAACCAACGTGATACTGTTGTGCAACTTGTCAATTACACTTGTCCTTCTCCACAGTTGTTCAACTATAACCCAATAGAACAGCATTAATAGCTACAAAATCATATAAGTAACTCAGTGACAAATTATTGCAGAAAAAATGCATTTTTTGTTCTCAAAAAGCTAAAAACATCTAGACGTTTTTTGTGAACTTATCTTAATTTATCCCTATTTTTATCCATAAACACCTAATTATCAGCAATGTGACATTTTTGTTTTTCCGGGTATAATACTTAATATAAAGACAAAAATGTTGCAGAGAAAAGATTCATCTCAGAAAGAAACCACTCCTATTCAAATTCTTCTTATCTTTGACGCTGCAAAAATAACGTCTCATAAGATGAAGAAAAAAAAGAGAACTATTTTATTATCCATTCTGATTGGAACATTTTTACTTTGCGTTATTGCAGGAGGGACTATTTATTACTATCTGTTTGCTCCCCAATTCCATCCGTCCAAAACCGTATACATTTACGTAGACCGGGACGATACGGCCGATTCTATTACCAATAAAATAAAAAAGTTCGGATATGTCAACAAACTCACCGGATTCCATTGGATGGCCAAATACAAAAATCTCGAACAGAATATACACACGGGACGTTATGCCATCCGTCCGAACGACAATGTATACCATGTATACAGCCGTTTTTCCAGAGGTTACCAAGAGCCGATGAATCTCACAGTCGGAAGTGTCCGTACTTTAGAACGACTGGCACGAAGTATGGGCAAACAGTTAATGATCGATTCTGCCGAGATTGCCCGCCGGTTGTTTGATTCCACCGTTCAAGCCCGACTAGGATACACAGAAGCAACCTTGCCCGGTCTTTTCATTCCCGAAACCTACCAAGTATACTGGGATATGAGTGCGGATGAATTAATCGAACGCATGAGAAAGGAGCATGAACGTTTCTGGAACAAAGAACGGTTGGCACAAGCCACTGCAATCGGTATGACACCGGAAGAAGTCAGCACACTTGCTTCCATCGTTGAAGAAGAGACCAATAATAATGAAGAAAAGCCAATGGTAGCCGGATTATACATCAACCGCCTGCACAAAGATATGCCCCTGCAAGCAGACCCGACAATCAAATTTGCCCTACAGGATTTTGGTCTGCGACGTATTACGAACGAGCATTTGAAAATCGATTCGCCATATAACACATATATAAATACCGGATTACCTCCCGGGCCTATCCGTATCCCCTCTAAAAAAGGGATAGACAGTGTATTGAATTATACCAAGCACAACTATATTTATATGTGTGCCAAAGAGGACTTTTCCGGGACTCACAATTTCGCATCCAATTATGCCGAACACATGGCAAATGCAAGAAAATATTGGAAAGCGCTGAATGAAAGAAAGATTTTCAAGTAAATTTGTGATAAAACGAACTGAAAAGTCTATCTTTGCCCGATAGAATAACAAACTGTGATCAACACTAAATAAAAAGAAATATATGAGCAAGCAACTCTTACTTGGCGATGAAGCCATTGCACAAGCTGCATTGGATGCCGGACTCTCAGGTGTTTATGCCTATCCCGGCACTCCTTCAACTGAGATTACGGAATATATTCAGATGGCCCCGATAACGACCGAACGGAATATACATAACCGTTGGTGTGCCAACGAAAAAACAGCGATGGAGGCTGCTTTAGGTATGTCTTTCGTCGGCAAGCGGGCCTTAGTCTGCATGAAGCATGTAGGCATGAATGTGGCCGCCGACTGTTTTGTCAACTCTGCCATCACCGGCGTGAAAGGCGGACTGATTGTGATAGCGGCAGACGATCCTAGTATGCACTCCTCACAGAACGAGCAAGACAGCCGTTTCTACGGAGATTTTTCCCTCATTCCTATGTACGAACCCAGCAATCAGCAGGAAGCGTATGACATGGTGTACAGCGGTTTTGAATTCTCCGAAAAAATGGGAGAACCTATTTTAATGCGTATGGTAACCCGTCTTGCGCATTCCCGTTCCGGAGTAGAACGCAAGGAACAGAAACCACAGAATGGAATATCATTCAGCAACGACCCGCGTCAATTCATCCTGTTGCCGGGAAATGCCCGCAAACGCTATAAAGTATTACTTTCACGTCAAGATGAGTTCATAAAGGCCTCCGAAGAATCACCGTACAACAAATATACAGATGGTCCTAACAAGAAACTAGGAATCATCGCATGTGGTATCGGTTACAATTACCTGATGGAAAACTACCCCGAAGGCTGTGAATATCCGGTACTCAAAATCGGACAATATCCACTGCCGAAAAAGCAACTCCATCAATTGGTAGAGTCTTGCGATGAGATTCTTGTTTTGGAAGACGGTCAACCTTTTGTAGAAAAACAACTGAAAGGTTATCTGGGTATTGGTATAAAGGTAAAAGGACGTTTAGACGGCACTTTGTCGCAAGACGGAGAACTGAATCCTGACTCGGTAGCCCGTGCGGTAGGCAAAGAGAACAAATCCGAATTTGGCATTCCGTCTGTGGTAGAGATGCGTCCGCCCGCACTTTGTGAAGGTTGCGGCCATCGCGATATGTATACCACATTGACTGAAGTTCTCAGAGAGGAATATCCCGCACATAAAGTATTCAGTGACATCGGCTGTTATACACTGGGAGCAAATGCGCCATTCAATGCTATCAACTCATGCGTAGATATGGGTGCTTCTATCACTATGGCAAAAGGTGCAGCCGACGGTGGCCTGTTTCCGGCCGTAGCCGTCATCGGTGACTCCACATTCACTCATTCGGGGATGACGGGATTATTAGACTGCGTAAATGAAAACGCCAATGTGACAATTGTAATATCCGACAACGAGACTACCGCTATGACAGGCGGGCAAGATTCTGCAGGAACCGGACGTATCGAAGCAATCTGTGCAGGTCTCGGTGTAGAGCCCGCCCATATCAGAGTGGTTGTTCCTTTGAAGAAGAATTACGAAGAGATGAAACAGATCATACGCGAAGAAATCGAATATCGTGGCGTATCTGTCATTATTCCACGCAGAGAGTGTATCCAGACATTAGCACGTAAAAAAAGAAGCAAGTAAACCATGAAAAAAGATATTATATTATCAGGAGTAGGCGGACAGGGTATTTTGTCCATTGCTACCGTAATCGGTAAAGCCGCTTTAAAGGAAGGACTTTATATGAAACAAGCAGAAGTGCACGGAATGAGCCAGCGCGGAGGAGACGTTCAATCCAACCTCCGCATCAGCGATCAGCCGATTGCTTCCGATTTGATTCCTTCCGGCAAATGTGATCTTATTATCTCACTGGAACCTATGGAAGGCCTTCGATATCTTCCTTACCTTAGCCCTGAAGGGTGGCTGGTAACGAATGAAACTCCTTTTGTCAATATTCCCAACTATCCGGAAACGGACAAAGTAATGGCAGAAATCAACAAACTACCTCATAAGATAGTATTGAATGTAGATAAAGTAGCCAAAGAAGCCGGTTCCGCACGGGTAGCCAATATCGTCCTGTTGGGAGCAACAATTCCATTTCTTGGCATTGACTACGCAAAAGTGCAGGACAGCATTCACGAGATTTTCCAACGTAAAGGGGAAGCAATTGTAGAAATGAATCTTAAAGCATTGGCTGCCGGCAAGGAAATTGCGGAAAAGCTTATGTAATAATAGAGACTGCCATGAGTACACAATACTGGGAAGAAGAAATAGAAACCATGAGTCGGGAGAAGTTGCGGGAATTGCAGCTTCAACGCTTGAAGAAAACAATCAGTATCGCTGCAAACGCTCCATACTATAAGGAGGTTTTCAGTAAACATGGTATTACCTCAGACAGCATACAATCGCTGGATGATATCCGTAAAGTACCGTTCACGACCAAAGCCGATATGCGTGCCCACTACCCTTTCGGACTGGTGGCGGGAGATATGAGGAATGATGGTGTGCGCATTCACTCTTCCAGTGGTACTACCGGAAATCCGACAGTTATCGTTCACTCACAACACGACCTTGATTCTTGGGCTAATCTGGTAGCCCGCTGCCTATATACGGTAGGAATCCGTAAAACAGATGTTTTTCAGAATAGTTCAGGATATGGAATGTTTACAGGAGGACTAGGGTTCCAATATGGCGCCGAACGTCTGGGCTGTCTTACCGTTCCTGCCGCAGCCGGTAACAGCAAGCGGCAGATTAAATTCATCAATGACTTTAAGACAACCGCTCTGCATGCCATACCAAGCTATGCCATTCGTCTTGCAGAGGTCTTTCAGGAAGAAGGACTAGACCCAAGAGGCACCACACTGAAAACTTTGGTAATCGGTGCAGAGCCCCATACAGATGAACAACGTCGGAAAATAGAGCGGATGTTGGGTGTGAAAGCATACAACAGCTTCGGTATGACGGAAATGAACGGTCCCGGTGTTGCTTTCGAATGTCTGGAACAGAACGGAATGCACTTTTGGGAAGATTGCTACTTAGTAGAAATCATTGATCCAGAAACAGGCGAACCTGTTCCTGAAGGAGAAACCGGAGAATTAGTACTCACTACCCTTGATCGGGAAATGATGCCACTCATCCGTTATCGTACCCGCGACTTAACCCGTATTCTTCCGGGAAAATGCCCTTGCGGTCGTACACATATCCGTATTGACCGGATTAAAGGACGTAGTGACGATATGTTTATCATCAAGGGAGTCAATATTTTCCCGATGCAGGTAGAGAAAATTCTAGTACAATTCCCCGAATTGGGCAGCAACTATTTAATTACGCTGGAAACAATCAATAATCAGGATGAAATGATTGTTGAAGTGGAGCTGAGCGATCTTTCTACCGACAATTATATTGAATTGGAGAAAATACGCAAGGATATTACCCGCCAACTGAAAGACGAAATCCTGGTTACTCCCAAAGTAAAGCTGGTTAAGAAAGGTTCTCTACCTCAAAGCGAGGGGAAAGCCGTTCGTGTGAAAGATTTAAGAGATAACAAGTAAGACTAAAATAGTTCATGTGCTAATATGCCGTCCTTTGTTTCATCATCTGGAATGGCATATTAGCACATTATTAATTAATATCAGATTATATGCAATTACTCAAAAAAAGAATTCTGCAAGATGGAAAATGTTACGAAGGAGGTATTCTGAAAGTGGATAGTTTTATCAACCACCAGATGGACCCTGTTCTGATGAAATCAATCGGAGTCGAATTTGTCCGCCGTTTTGCAGCCACAAACGTAAATAAAATCATGACAATAGAAGCCAGTGGCATTGCTCCGGCTATCATGACAGGTTACCTGATGGATTTGCCTGTTGTATTTGCCAAAAAGAAATCTCCCAAAACGATTCAGAATGCACTAAGTACCACCGTCCACTCGTTTACAAAAGACCGTGATTACGAAGTTGTTATCAGCTCCGATTTTCTGACTCCAAATGACAACATACTTTTTGTAGATGACTTCCTTGCATACGGAAATGCGGCATTAGGTGTTCTTGATCTCATTAAGCAGTCCGGAGCAAATCTGGTAGGAATGGGATTCATCATTGAAAAAGCATTCCAAAACGGACGCAAAGTGCTGGAAGAGCAGGGTGTCAGAGTAGAAAGCCTTGCAATCATCGAAGACCTATCTCATTGCAGCATTAAAATCAAAGATCAATAGCCGGAATTGGGATTGAAATACTGCCCCTTCCCTTTTGTTCTTTTCCCATATTGCACCGCTTGCCGGGGACATACATGGTAACATGCCAGGCATGAGGTGCAATTCATTCCCCAGACCGGCTTCCCTTCTGACATAGTAATATTCTCCATCGGACAATTCTTCTCACAACGCCTACATCCGATACAGTCATCTGTTACATAGAAATGCTTAGGTGACATTTGAAAACGATTGAATAAAGGATTGATTATTCTCGTTTTGATAAAAGGAATACTGCCTTCATGGCAGGAAAACAAGTGTTCTCTTTTACTGATCAAAGTATTTATCCTTTTAAGTTCCGCGACGCTCTCTGCCAACTTCTTCCTCTCCAGTTCCTCGCTATCCACATCAAATCCCGGAAGCAATACATAATTGTTAGGCATGGTGACTGAAAAGCCGGCATGACATTCCCATCCCTTATGTCTGAACGCTTTCGTCAGAACCTGTTGAGTCAAGCCGGTATCATCTCCACAAGAACATACAAAGAACAAATACTGCCCTCCGTACCCCTTCAGCGAGAGTTTTTGGATAAAGCTCAATACAATCTCAGGAGGCGCCCACGAGTAAATAGGAAACACGAATCCGATCGTTTCTTCCTCTTTGAGACAAAACTCCAACACTCCACTCCTCAATGCGTCGGGAATGAAAACTAAATCCTCTTTTTGTTCCTTAGACAGCTGATTAGCGATCCACTTTGAATTACCTGTACCTGAGAAATAAAATATCATAGAAAAGTATATAAGAAAGCCGTACCGACGATGTGATGAAACTCTGATAGAACAAGATTTGAGCGCTCGCCCTCTTTGTAATCCACCGGCTTAAAGCTGTCCCGAAGGATGTGGCCCGCCATTGAAGA
>USPQ01000084.1 GCA_900556625.1 uncultured Bacteroides sp.
TTAGGACACATGCCTCTCACGCATGTAATACGAGTTCGATTCTCGTACCCACTACACAACGAGGAAATGAATCAATTCATTTCCTCGTTTAATTTATACACCTCAAAGAAAGATTCTTTATCAATCCTCAACCTAATTCTCTCTTCCCGTTTCTGCCCTGCCAAATTCAAGAATAAATTGAAATATAACTGACTGAAAGAAAGACCGGAACGGCTATAAGTAATATCAAATGTCCAAGTCCTACGAAAAGAGTCAAAAGCAGCAAATGTCTGCTCACCACCTTTACACATAAACACTTCAGGAAAGGACGCAGGCGGATAAGGTTGAAATAAGCCAGCCAATTGCACATAAATGTAATCAATCATCCATTCATCTCCTGCCAAAGCAAGCTCCCCTTTTAAACGGAGTTTAACCGCATACGCAGCAGTTACATCAGGAGAAGTATAAACAGGTATCTGACTTTCCGACGGATAGTCACCATTCTTATATCCCAGACTCATTGTCAATCCCGATTTACCGATTCCGTTAAATCCGCCAGCTTCCTGTCTCGCCAACTGATTCTTCAGATCAATCATAAACGTCAGTTTGCCAAGAGTAGGATCTCCCGGATACTGCGCCAGCGTATCCAGCACATAATCCTCCTCATTATAACTCCCGGCTACCAATTCTCCCTTTCCATCTTCCAGAGCGACATCACCCCTTTCAATATCCACATTGCCTACCGGATAATAAATCGCATCATCATCCTTCGCACAGCCACAAACGCATAGCAGCAATACTGCTAATCCTATTATCTTATTCATAATCTTTTCTATATCTTGATTTAATAACAAATATACATCTTTTTTGTGCTGCAATTGATTTATATCAACCGTTTTTAGTATTTTTGCACACACCAAAACAAAAAAGACATGGATACATTGTTAAGAGAAACTGTGAATGCCGTTGTAAATTCCCGCTTTCCGGAAATGAGTATAGAGGGAAGACGGCAGATAGAAAGTATATTGATCCGTGAAGAGTTTCCCAAAGGAGCCATTGCACTGAATGAGGGAGAGGTCGCTCACGAGATTGTATTCGTCGGTAAAGGTATGCTCAGACAATACTACTACAAAAACGGGAAAGACGTTACCGAGCATTTCTCTTACGAAGGATGTATCGTGATGTGCATTGAAAGTTTCTTGAAGCAAGTACCTACCCGGCTTATAGTGGAGACACTGGAACCTTCCATTATCTACCTTTTCCCCCGCGACATGATACAGAAGCTGGCGAGAGAAAATTGGGAAATCAATATGTTCTATCAGAAAATATTGGAATACTCTTTAATTGTATCGCAAGTCAAAGCTGACTCCTGGCGCTTTGAATCCGCCCGCGAACGCTATAATCTCCTGCTCGAGACACATCCGGAAATCATCAAACGCGCTCCTTTGGCACACATAGCCTCTTACCTGCTGATGACACCGGAGACCTTGAGCCGCGTACGCTCCGGAGTTCTGTAAACACATTATCGGTTCTTCCGATATTCTTTGGGAGACATCCCCGTATAATGCTTAAAATATTTCCCGAAGAAGGACTGGTTGGCAAAGCTCAAGCGGTCAGCTATCTCCTGTATATTCATGCTTGAGGAGTTTAGAAGTGCTTTTGCTTCCAAGATCACAAACTCATCGATCCACTCGCCCACGGTCTTTCCACTCACCTCTTTCACAACTCCGGAAAGATGTTTCGGTGTCAGACACAGCTGGTCAGCATAAAACTTCACACTACGTTCTGATTGATAAGATTCTACCAGCGTTTCATAGAAACGTTCAAAGATATACTCTTTCCGGCTTTTCGACTTCACCGAAGCAGTGACTGCAGGCGCATGATTGTTAAAAATGTTGCACAATTCAAAAAAGAAACCCTGCATCAGTCCGAGCACGACCTCCCTGCGATACAGATCCCCTTTACTCCTCAACCTCTTTCTGATAAACGTATGATATTCCTGCACCGTGCGCTGCTCGTTCGGAGTCAGGCTAAAACAGGGATAATCTTTCAGATAGAAAAACAATGCAAGCAGATTGCCTACTTTAGGCAATGTCTCCAGCAAACTCTTGGATACCGCAAAGAAGATTCCCTTGAAGTCGGGACTAAACTGCCGGTGTTCTATAATCTGGCTCGGCAGGGCTATCACCATCCCTCCCGAAGATAATTGAAAATCCTGCAGATTAATATTAAAAGTCCCCTCACCTTCCAGGCAAAGTCCTATTGTCAATACCTCTAACTTGCTGGGACCGCTATATAAGGAAATAACGCTCTCCGAATCGAAGAGCGCTATATCATTATCAATGACATCAATGCTATCAGCATCTATATGTTTAGAATGAACTACAGAAGAAATACCTACTTTAGGAACATTTTGAATATCCATACTCTCTCTCTCTTTTTGCGACAAATATACCAGCAATAAATCAGATATACAAGTCAAAACAGAGTATCACCAGACAAAATGAACATTTTTGGCTACTTATTGACCACCCCGAACAGATATTCAGCGTCACGCCGGGCAGCAGGAACAGCCCACTCCTCCGGAACGAATTTCCACTGATTCAACGCTTTCGGACTCATTCCCCCTTTCTCCTCGATGTAATTCATCAGGTAAAAACGAAGATCCTTATCAGTAGAGAAAATGATACGGTCTTTCAATTTCTCTTGAGGAATGCCCGAACCCTTTGTCAACAATTCACCGCCACCATTACCACGATAAGAATTCAACGCCACTTTATAAATCTTATTTATATCGAAAGGAGAGCCGTCTGCCATACTGACAATCGTAATCTTCTCCCCTTTCGGTTTAGTAACATCCACCGTATAGATTATGCCGGAAGCCGAATCAAAGTTAAAACTGAAATTCTGGAAAGAAGCCCTGTCCTCCGCACCATCCCGACGTTTTTCCTTGAACCACAGCAAATGGTCGTCCGGTGATTTCATCCGGTTAGTCCACATGAAATAAGACATCTCCAGAAAATCCTTGATTTCTTTACCGGATAAAGTCATCACGTACAGCATATTTTCATACTTATATAAGTTGAACATATCACTGACGAACACATCCCCTTTCTTAATTTCCGCATCGAATGAAAGCGGTGCTGCAAAAGAAATGTCGGCTCCCGTGATATCGAGCTGCAAAGTATGTATCAGATCGATGAAAGCAGAAGGACCGAAGAAAGAAGGATGCGTAGAGATATCCTCAGTAAACGTACCGATTTTCTTGGACACAAACTTCCGCACAGCCTCATACTGCGGAGCGAAACGTTTCATAAAATCCTCGCTGACACCATAATCCTTTGTCTCCGTCAATACCCCTTGAATATCCTTGCTCAGTACCTTGCCATCCTTCAACTTCAAAGTGATGTCGACATTGGACAGCACCACTCCATTGCTTGCCGGATCAATAACCAACACCGAATCTCCGGCAACATTCATCACCTTCTTACATTCGCGGGCATGATCATGTCCCATCAATACCACATCGAATCCCGGAATATTCTTTGCCACATTCAGAGACGCATTCTCATTATATTTACCGGACATCTTAAACGCATCCTGTCCGGCATGGAACAACCCGATTACCACATCCGGATTCTCCTTTGCACGGATTATCTTCATCCATTTGCGAGCCGTCTCCTCCATATCGTCAAAACGAAGCCCTCTCCACAGATTTTCCGAAAGCCAGGCAGGAACGGCCGGTGTAATCATCCCCAAAACGACGATCTTCACCCCGTCCCGTTCCAACACTTTATAAGGAGGAAGATGAGGTTTCCCCGTAGACGTATCAATGATATTGGCTCCCAGTACAGGAAAGTCACAGGTTCCAATCCAACGGTCGAATACAGCACGTCCAGTTTCCACATCATGATTCCCCATATTGCCCGCATCATATTTCATATAATTCATCATCTCGGCACAAAGATGCGGAGACACGGTATCTATATAATTATAGTAATAAGCGGTAGGCTGTCCTTGCAGAATATCCCCATTATCCAGCAATATCAGATTATCTTTATACTCCCGGCGTTCCTTCTCAACAAATGAGTATATCCGGGCCAGACTCCCTTTCCATTCCTGACGGGTTATAAAATTGTAAGGATAATAATTTCCGTGTACATCACTTGTCTGTACAATCTTCAACTTCACTACCTTTTCCTGTGCTGCAACGGACAGTGTCAGACAGAAAAGCCAAGCATAAATCAATGTTATTCGTTTCATTCTTTTTCTATTTTTAGAGGATGCGAGAATATAAATCGTGCCCCGCCTGTATAGTCGGGATCAATCCATATAGCTCCCTTCCATTTAGATACGATCAATTTACAGATAGACAACCCCAATCCGGTTCCCTGAGCATACTCATTCAGTTTTTCAAAGCGTTCGAACACAAGTTTCTGTTTTTCTTTCGGGATACCGCATCCGGTGTCAGTCACTGAGAAAACCGCCATTCCCGTTTTTTCATCGACAGAAAAGTCCAATGTAATCTTCCCCTTTTTCGTAAACTTATCAGCATTCGACAAGAGATTGATAATCACCTGCTGCATACGCTGTATATCCGTCTCCATCCGGTACGTCTCAAATGAAGTGGTAAACAGAAACTGATTATCCGAAGATTGCCGTGAAAAACTAACGGAAGCAACCACCTGCCGACACAACAGTACGACATCACACTCCTCCCAAGTCAGCGTCACCCGGTTAGCCTCCAGTCGCGAAAGGTCAAGAATATCATTAATCAGGCGGAGCAGTAAATCTGAATTAGTCTTGATAATCTGAAAATAGGACTGACGTTCCTCCTCCGTACTTCCTTCCACAGCCAACACATCCGAGAATCCGACAATTGAGTTCAGCGGTGTACGTATCTCATGACTCATGTTTGCCAGGAAAGCACTTTTCAGTCGGTTGGACTCTTCCGCCCTGTCTTTCGCCACACGCAAATCTTTGTCCGATCTCAACAGTTCGTCTTTCAACCGCTTCGTACGGAAATAATAAAAGAGAGAAATAAACAGCCCCAATACCAATACAACAAACAAAGTGCAAGCAGACCATATCTGATATGTATACTGCTGATAGAATGAAACCGGCTGATTGATGAGCTCCACGCCAAAAGGCAAAGCCTTCGGATCCAGCCCCCATTCTTTCGCTTTCCTACTGTCCATCACAGCCTTAGATTCAATAATCTGCAGATGTTTTTCCGTGTTGCCGGACTGATTATCCATCCGGACAGATTCCATAGCCATCTCTTCTCCCACTTTCCGATAATCGGGCAACACACCTCCTATCGCCCAATGCCCCAGGCTCACCGATGAAGGTGTAAAGGTAGGAATGGCAGGAGCCGCTTCCATCATCGCATACGTGGCGTTCCGCATAAAATACCCCTCATTCATGTCCACCCGCCAAGTGCCCACGATGATAACAGTATGCTCCGGCAAATGCCGTAATTCCTCTACAATCGTATAAATGGTATGTTTTCTTCCGTCCAACAGAATAAGATCCAGATCGGGGAAATTTTTCATTTCCTTTCGCACCAATGCTTGCATCGTGACGCCGCCATACGTATTATCCGAGATAAAAGCAATATGTTTTGTTTCGGGATAGAACGCACGAATCATACGCACATTATCTCCTATATTATAATGATTGATAAATCCCGACTGCAATTCAGGAATATTCATATGATCTTCAAAGATATCTACAGATCCGGGCAACCAGCTATCCAAATCTCCGACGGTATCCTCCGGCAATATCACGACATTGCTGCTGACCAGACTACACATTACCGGAACTTTCACCCGCATCGAATCCCTTTGAGACAGATAAGCTGCCCACGCCTCCTGTCCTAACAATATAATTTGTGCCGGTTGCTGCTTCCCCCCCTGATATTTAGCAAGGATTTGTGTCATCATACCACTCCACAAAGGAGCTTCCGAGAAACTCTTGCAGTTCATATTCTCAATAATAATATCACGTTTCCCTCCCAATCTGGTATATCCCTCCATATAATCGGAAATAGTAACTGAAGTCTGATGGGCAGCCGGATTATAGGAACAAATAATTAGAATAGGATTCATATCCTTAGAGGTTGCAAGGACCTCCATTGACAGGGATAGCCAAAGGAAGAAAGCAAAAAGACATCCTGAATATCTGGGCATAGTTATGCAGTTTTGATGTGCTTACTTATTTATTTAGGTTGCAAATATAGTAAAACTTGTCGGTTTTAACGGATTAATGTGTATTTTTGTCGCTCATTTATTCTCAAAAAATACAATTTATGGAATTATTTCACAAGATGATTTCCGGACTGTCAGGCATATCGGAAAAACAAATAAGCAGTACCCTCCACCTTCTGGGTGAAGGCGCTACGATTCCTTTCATCAGCCGCTACCGCAAAGAAGCTACAGGCGGGCTGGATGAAGTTCAGATAGAACAGATCAAAGAGCAACATGATAAGTTGTGCGACATAGCCAAACGGAAAGAGACTATTCTCGGCACCATCACCGAACAAGGAAAACTCACCGCCGAGCTGGAGAAACGTATCAACGACACCTGGAATCCGACAGAACTGGAGGACATCTACCTCCCCTACAAGCCCAAACGTAAGACACGTGCCGAAGCCGCCCGTCAGAAAGGGTTGGAGCCGCTTGCCACCCTACTGCTATTACAGAGGGAAAACAACCTGAGCGCCCGTGCCGCCTCATTCGTCAAGGGAGAGGTAAAAGACGTGGAAGACGCATTGAAAGGGGCTCGCGATATCATAGCCGAGCAAGTGAACGAAGACGAACGTGCCCGTAATGCTGTCCGCAATCAATTCAGCCGCCAAGCGGAAATCAACGCTAAAGTAGTTAAAGGCAAAGAAGAAGAGGCCGCCAAATACCGGGACTATTTCGACTTTTCCGAACCTTTGAAACGCTGCACTTCCCATCGCCTGCTTGCCATCCGCCGTGCCGAAGCCGAAGGGCTGCTGAAAGTGTCCATCACTCCGGACGACGAGGCGTGCATCGAACGTCTGGAACGCCAATTCGTACGTGGTAATAATGAATGTAGCGAGCAAGTGAGCGAGGCTGCTATCGACGCCTACAAACGTCTGCTTAAACCTTCCATCGAAACGGAATTTGCCGCACAATCAAAAGAGAAAGCCGACGACGAAGCCATCCGCGTCTTCACGGAGAACCTCCGCCAGCTACTCCTTGCCGCCCCATTGGGACAGAAGCGGGTACTCGCCATCGATCCCGGTTTCCGTACCGGTTGCAAGGTTGTTTGTCTCGACGCTCAAGGTAATCTGCTGCATAATGAAAACATTTATCCGCATCCTCCGGTCGGCAAGACCGGTGAAGCCGCTTCGAAACTCCGTAAGATGGTCGAAGCCTACCAGATCGAAGCTATCTCCATCGGCAACGGAACAGCCAGCCGCGAAACGGAGGACTTTATCAACCAACAGACATTCGATCGTCAGATTCCTGTATTTGTAGTCAGCGAACAGGGGGCTTCCATCTATTCGGCTTCCAAGATCGCCCGCGACGAATTTCCGGACTACGACGTGACGGTCAGAGGAGCCGTTTCCATCGGTCGCCGTCTGATGGATCCGTTGGCGGAATTAGTCAAGATAGATCCCAAGTCCATCGGAGTCGGTCAGTATCAGCATGATGTAGACCAGACGAAATTAAAGAAAGCGCTCGACCAGACCGTAGAGAATTGCGTAAACCTCGTAGGAGTGAACCTGAATACAGCCAGTAGCCATCTGTTGACTTACATTTCCGGATTAGGTCCTCAACTGGCGCAAAATATCGTCAATTATCGTGCCGAGAATGGAGCCTTCAACTCCCGCAAAGAACTGATGAAAGTTCCGCGTATGGGCGCCAAAGCTTTCGAGCAGTGTGCCGGGTTCCTCCGTATTCCCGGAGCAAAGAATCCGCTCGACAATACGGCCGTACATCCGGAAAGTTACCATATTGTGGAACAGATGGCAAAAGATCTGAAATGCACTGTCAATGAGTTGATAGCCGACAAGGAACTCCGCCGGAAAATCAATATCTCCAATTACGTCACTCCCGTCGTCGGCCTGCCTACCTTACAGGATATTATGCAGGAACTCGAAAAGCCCGGACGCGACCCGCGAAAAACCATCAAAGTATTTGAGTTCGACAAGAATGTACGTACCATAGCCGATTTGCGCGAAGGTATGATTCTTCCGGGCATTGTAGGAAACATCACCAATTTCGGAGCTTTCGTCGATATAGGTATCAAGGAGAACGGTCTTGTACACCTCTCCCAATTGGCGGAACGTTACATTTCCGATCCTACGGAAATCGTTTCCATCCACCAGCACGTCATGGTCAGAGTGATGAACGTAGATACCGACCGCAAACGGATTCAGCTTAGCATGATCGGTGTACCGCAAGACTGATCGCCGTTCTTTTCTCACCCCACCAGATAATAAGAACAGTAAACAGAATCATCAGTACCGTGCAAATGAGCGAGCCTTCAAAACCGAAGGCTCCGCCATTCAGCACATTCTTTTCGGGCATATTCAGTTTCAGCATAGTAGATACAAAATTGTTGCCGCTCACCTGATAGCCCAGAACCGGACCTTGTATCCAATTCCAGAAAAGATGGAGGGAAATCGGGAAACAAAGATTCCGCGTATATAAATAAGGAGCACCCAGCAACATGCCTGCCAGCAAAAGGTTGATCATCGGCAAGGCATTTATTCCAGGATTAAAAATATGCAGGAATGCGAATAACGATGCCGAGATAAACAGGGAAAGGAATTTATTCAGACGAGTATGTAATAAACGTCCCAATATATAGCCACGCATCAGAATCTCTTCAAACACTGCGACAAGCAGGAAAAACACCCATGCCCCCGCTAAATCCCAAGCCTTGAACTGAAAACCGATTACTTCCACTTCGCCCATAGCCAACGACAGACCGAAGCCTACCACATACAACAGGACAGCCATCAGAAACCCGTACCACAACCCTTTCGTATGTCCTCTGACGGACAGCCCCAAGCCAGAGAACGGGCAGCGTTCAAAACGCAACATGATAGCGGCGGCAGTGAGAACAGCCAGCAGCATACTGCTTTCCAGCAAAATATACCCCACCAATCCCGGATGACGGGCTTCCACTCCAAGCACCATCGACAAAAATCCTCTCGCCAGCGTGCCGTACAATCCCATAAATATGAAAAATATTCCTATAAACAATGGGATACACGCCCATACAGGAAGTCTCTTAGGTTCTTTTTTCTCCACAATATCTTCTGCCGTCATTTTACAATTTGTTAATCCACCTGCAAAATTAGATATAAAACATAAAAAAACACCATATAATTTCGTTTTTTCCTATATTTGTCAGAACAAATTCGCATGATTATGAAAATTAAACTACTATTGATAAGCTTTTTATTGGCAACCAACGCTTTAGGAGCAGTAGCACAAGTGAGTAAAACTTATTATGTAAGCAAACCCGGCACACTTATTTCCATGATGACGGAGGAGGAAGCCAACACCGTCACCCATCTCACCCTGACCGGCAAGCTGAATGCAGAAGACTTCCGACATCTGCGTGACGAATTCGCTAGTCTAAAAGTATTGGACATCTCGAATGCCGAGATTAAGATGTACAGCGGCAAGGCGGGCACTTATCCCAACGGAAAATTCTACATTTATATGCCGAATTTCATTCCCGCATACGCATTCTCAAATGTTGTAGACGGAGTAACCAAAGGCAAAAAGACGTTGGAGAAGATAATACTTTCGGAAAAAACCAAAAACATAGAGGATGCAGCCTTCAAAGGTTGCGAAAACTTGAGAATCTGTCAGATTCGCAAAAAGACAGCTCCCAATCTGTTGCCGGAAGCGTTGGCGGACAGCGTTACCGCCATTTTCGTACCTCTAGGCAGCAGCGATTCTTACCGCAATAAGGACAGATGGCGGAACTTCGCTTTCATCGAGGGTGAACCGGTAGAAGCAACCCTGCAAGTGGGACTGATGGGCAAATTGGAAGAAGAGATTTTGAAAGCCGGATTACAACCTAGAGACATCAATTTCCTGACTGTAGAAGGCAAACTGGACAACGCCGATTTCAAACTAATCCGCGACTATATGCCGAATCTGGTAGCGGTCGACATTTCAAAAACAAACGCAACGGCCATCCCCGACTTCACTTTCTCACAGAAAAAATACCTGCTGAAAATAAAACTACCCCGCAATTTGAAATCCATCGGTCAACGTGTATTCAGTAATTGCGGTCGTCTGTGCGGCACATTGGAGCTTCCCGCCGGTGTGACGGCTATTGAGTTCGGCGCATTTATGGGATGCGACAATCTTCGCTATGTAGTGGCTACCGGAGATAAGATTACGACCGTCGGAGACAGTTTGTTTGGCGAAGGAGTGCCGAGCAAGTTGATTTATAAGAACTAAATGATTCTAACAACGATAATGGCGGTATCTCTCATGGGGATACCCGTCGCTGACGAGCCCAAAGACTCAGTGATGTGGAAAGAGGCAGATGCGTTCATGGCACAGATGAGTCCGACGCTGCAACCCACACAGCGTGACGCTATATTTACAGCTATCAACGGAAATACGAAGAAGTTGGAAAATGTAAGAAATGCGCGTAATAGCAAACCTACTTATCCCGCAAATGTAAAAGTGACAGAGCCCGCCGGTAATCTGAGGCTTTACACCCCTACCACTTCCACCAACAATACATTGCTTATCTATCTGCATGGCGGAGGATGGACAATCGGCAGTTTGAACAGTTGTGCCCGGTTTTGCAGCGAAGTCTGTTCTAGAAGCGGCATAAGTGTCCTCGCTGTTGACTATCGTTTATCCCCCGAACACCCTTATCCGACACCGCTTGACGATTGTGAGGAAGCTATCAGATTTGCAATAAAGAATGCAGCCCGTTGGGGATGTTCTCCCAACCGGATTATGGTAGGCGGTGATAGTTCCGGCGGCAATCTCGCCATTTCTTCCACATTGAGAATGAACGAAGGGGATATAGCGGGGCTTTTGCTTTTCTATCCCGTTGTGAAGGCATGGAATGACCATACCCCTTCATGGCAGAAGTACGACAAGGGATTCGGGCTGGACGGAGACTTAATGGAAGCGTTCAACCAAAGTTATGAACCATCACCCGACAGGATACACAATCCGGAAATATCCCCCATGTCGGCTACAGACAAAACCTTGAAAAAACTACCTCGCACACTCCTTATCGCAGCCGGACGAGATATCCTGGCTTGTCAAGGGAAAGAGTTTATCGACCGTATCACCTCTCTTGGCGTAAATGCTACCCGACTCGAATTTCCCTCGGCAGTGCATTTGTTTATCACTGTGCCCGGTCAAGAAACAGCTTTCAATGAAGCGGTGAAGTATACAGTGGAGTTTCTTGGCAAATAAAAACTAATCAAAACTCAACAATGGAGATAAAAATAGCTGTTTTCTTACAAAATAACAAATAAACGAATAAATAAGTAGCTTTAAAAATGCCCTTTCATCGTTTTCCGTATATTTGCTTCGATATGAATTAAAGAAGGGAATCGCGATATGATGAAACAAATACCATACGGATTGACGGATTTCGGACGCATCCAAAAAGAAAACTATTATTATGTGGATAAGACAATGTTTATCGAAAAGATAGAAATGCAGCCGTCTTATCTCTTCCTCATCCGCCCCGACGCTTCGGGAAAAGCCTCACGCTGGCGATGTTGGAGGCGTACTATGATGTCCGTTACGCTGACCAGTTCGACGAATTGTTCGGGAAGCTGTATATCGGGCAACATCCCACATCCATACATAACCAGTTTCTCATCATGAGATTCAATTTCTCGGAGGTGAGCTCGAATATCAATGAGGTGGAGGAATCTTTCCGGATGCATTGCTGCGGGAAGCTTTCTGATTTTGTTTACAGGTACGGACATTTGCTGGGAAAAGACATCTGGAAAGTGCTGGATGAAAAAACAAAAGAAGAGCCCGGCGCTTTTTTGTCAGCCATCAACACTTACGCCACCCGCAAAGGGGACATCAAAATATATCTACTGATCGATGAATACGATAATTTCACGAATACCATCCTATCGACTTACGGAACGGACTTATATCGGAAAGCGATGCATGGTGAAGGGTATACCCGAAATAAGGGAGCTTGCCGATGAAGCGCGGGAGCAGCTGATCCGTTATAGCAAGGACGAATGTGTGGCGGAAGCCCGTCAGAAAGGGAAACTGAAACTGACAACGGTCGTATGGAGAAGCTGGGAGCTGGTGCTGATGGAAGAAGTATCATAATAGAACAACCACAGAGGACACAGAGGACGCAGAGACTCTAATTATCTCTGAATAACAACCTCTGTGTCCTCCGTGTCCTCTGTGGTGAAATTACAATTTGTCACCGTACATCTTCGCCCGCAATTCCTTAATATGGTCGGAAGTGATATATTCGTCAT
>USPQ01000085.1 GCA_900556625.1 uncultured Bacteroides sp.
TTCGTAGATTTGCGAAGTAATCGTAATTAAACAACATCTCCATGGAAAAGTTAACAATACAAGAAGAAGAAGTAATGATCTACATTTGGGAGTTACAAAGCTGTTTCGTAAAAGATATCGTTGCGAAGTATCCGCAACCGGCTCCTCCTTATACAACGGTAGCATCGATCGTAAAAAACCTCGAACGAAAGGGGTATGTCACATCAAAACGTGTGGGAAATACCTATCAATACACTCCTGCCATTCGAGAAAATGAATACAAACGTCACTTTATGAGTAGCGTAGTTCGTAATTACTTTGAAAATTCCTACAAAGAAATGGTTTCTTTCTTTGCCAAAGACCAAAAGTTATCGACTGATGATCTCAAAGACATTATCGAACTGATAGAAAAAGGAAAAGATAATTAATAGTAAAAAGATATCCATTATGACTCCGGAATTAGCCTATTTTCTAAAGATAAATGTAGCAATTGCTTTGTTCTACGCCTTCTATCGGTTGTTCTTTCATAAAGACACCTTCTTTCACTGGCGACGGATAGCCTTGTTATGTTTTTTTGCCATTTCCTTGCTCTACCCTTTACTAAATATTGAAGGGTGGATAAAAGCACACGAGCCAATGGTAGCAATGGCAGATCTTTATGCAACAATCATACTTCCGGAACAAGTCGTTACCATTCCACAAGAAACAGAGATTAATTGGCAAGAGCTAATAAAACTTCTCACAGGCATTATCTATTGGAGCGGAGTATTACTACTGACCGCCCGTTTTTTCCTTCAACTAGGAAGTATCATGCGACTGCATTTTCAATGTTCCAAAAGCCAATTGAAAGGAGTGCGTGTACACCTATTAAAGAAAGAAGCAGGACCGTTCTCTTTTTTTCATTGGATATTCATACACCCACAGTCACATACCGACTCTGAAATTAGTGAGATAATCACCCATGAAGAAACTCACGCCCGTCAATACCACTCGATAGATGTATTAATCAGTGAAATAATGTGCATATTCTGCTGGTTCAATCCATTTAGCTGGCTTATGAAACGGGAAGTCAGAGGCAATCTCGAATACATGGCAGACAGCCGGGTATTGGAGACGGGACATGACAGTAAATCATACCAGTACCACTTGTTAGGACTGGCTCATCACAAGGCTGCAGCAAATTTATCAAATAGTTTCAATGTTTTACCACTTAAAAATCGTATCAAAATGATGAACAAACGAAGAACCAAAGAAATAGGAAGAACAAAATATATCATGTTTCTTCCCTTGGCTGCCTTGTTGATGATTGTCAGCAACATCGAAATAGTAGCCCGTACCACAGAAAGATTTGCAAAAGAGGTTATGGAACAGGTTAACACTCCTCAGCCGGAAATTGCAAATATCCCCGAACTGCAAAGTGAAGAAATTCAGCAAACAGTCGCTCTGCCGGCCAAAAAAGAAATCGCAAAGTCAACACCTATCGCTCAAAGCAAGAGTATACCCGATTCTGTGGTATTTGAAGTTGTAGAAGTAATGCCCGAATTTCCGGGAGGGCAACAAGCCTTGATGCAATATTTAGCTAAAAACATCAAATATCCTGTAACAGCTCATGAAAACGGAAAACAAGGACGCGTCATTGTTAGTTTCGTTGTTAAAAAAGACGGAAACATATCCGACATAAAAGTAGCCCGAAGCGTAGATCCCTATCTTGACAAGGAAGCTGTAAGAGTAATTGCCGCTATGCCCCAATGGAAACCGGGTAAACAAAGAGGAGAAAATGTAAATGTCAGATTCTCAGTTCCTGTAATGTTCAGGCTACAAGGTCCAGCTCCTTCAAAGGGAAAAGAAATAAAACAAGCTGATCTGGAAGAAGTAGTTGTAGTAGCGTATGGTCCAAAAGAAGATTCTAATGCCAACGCAACAGACGCAAAATCAGGTACAGCACTCAAAGTAGCGGAAGTAATGCCTAAATTCCCCGGAGGAATACCCGGTCTGATGCAATATCTTGCCAGAAACATCAAATATCCGACTATTGCACAAAAGAATAAGGAGCAAGGCAGAGTCATCCTACAAATGATTGTCGGTAAAGACGGAAGCATATCCAATATAAAAGTATTGCGTAGCATATCTCCGTTGCTTGATGCAGAGGCGATCCGTGTAGTGAGCACTATGCCCAAATGGGAACCCGGACAACAAGGCGGACAAGCCATTGCAGTAGAATATACCCTTCCGATAGTTTTCAAATTACAATAAACATTTCCCCGGTGCCGCGCCTCCTCCCCCATATCGGGGGAGATAAGGCGTTCATCGGTATCGGAAAAAAGATACATCTTTTTCTACTTTTTTGAGGATAGTCACAAAAATATCGTTATATTTGTTCGAAATAAACACTATTCGTATGAAAAGATTCTCATGGATTATGGGTTTGATACTCTGCGTAGTTTGCACCGTACAAGCCAAAGACAGAGTTATCGAGCGCCCACCTTTTCTAGCTTGGAGCTCTTCAAATATTGAAGTTGACAAAATTGTCATGAGTGACACAGTTACCACTGTATACATCAAAGCATTTTATCGTCCGAAATACTGGATAAAAATAGCCAGTGGCAGTTTCCTCAAAGATGAAAAAGGGGCCTTATACCCGATCCGCAAAGGTGTAGGCATCACATTGGACAAAGAATTCTGGATGCCTGAATCCGGTGAGGCAGAATTTCAGTTACTTTTCCCACCCATACCAGCAAACGTAACAAGTCTGGATTTCTCAGAAGGAGATTTTGACGGAGCATACAAAATATGGGGAATACAGTTGAATGAAAAAGATTTCCGTAAGTCTGCATTACCCAAAGGAGCCGTTATTCATAAGATAAACAAAAAGGCAGAACTGCCGGTACCTGAATTTGCGTATGGAAAAGCAACATTAAAAGGACAAGTGACAGGGTATCAAAAAGATATGCCAAGCTCCGGACAGTTACGTTTAAACGACCCGATCAGGTGGTTAAATTATGCCGAAGAAGTAACTATCAAGGAAGACGGAAGTTTTCAGGTTCAGACAGATGTTATTACCGTAACTCCTGCCACCCTTGTTTTCCCCTTTGCACAAATTCCTTGCTTGCTGGCTCCTGGAAAAGAAAGTACTATCATCGTTAACACAGCCGAGTGTTCACGCCAACAATCACATCTCCAGAAAGACAACAAGCCCTATGGCAAAAAAGCTTATTATGGAGGTTATCTGGCTGACCTTCAACAAGAGTTATCAGACAATTCTATTCCAAGTAACTTGGTTGACAACCCGAGCAAGATTGTCAAAGATGTAGCCGGAAAAGATATAAACGGACTAAAAGATTACTTTTTAGAGAAACGTCTTAACACCTACAAACAGATAGATGAAGCTCCTCTCAGTTCTGCTGCCAAAGAAATTCTGAAAGCCAATACGGATATTACCACAGCTATCGGATTATTTATGGGAAAAGACATTATCATGCGTGCCCATGTTGTCAGTCAGAAATTAAACAGAGAACAGACTAAAGAGTATTACACAAATACCAAAATAGAATTTCCAGTCGATTATCTTGATGTACTCAAAGATTTTACACTCAATGAGCCGGTAGATTTGTATGCCCCGGAATTTGCATACGGAGCAGGAATATTCAGTTCCAGAAAAGATCTTATGGAAGAGAAGTTGGGTACCAACCAAGGAATCTTGTTTCAAATGGGAGAAGCATACAAGTGCTATCGCTCCATAGAAGATTTCACACCATTGACTGCCGAACAGAAAGCAGTCCTTGAAGCCCTGCCTTCTCCTGCCTACAAACAGTTGTTGACGGTCCTTAATGATAAACTACTCAAGAAGATAGAACTGAACAAGCAAAAGACCGGATATAAAATCAATGAAATCGGGAAAGTAACAAACGAAGAACTCTTTTCGACTATCATCTCCAAATTCCGCGGACACGTACTGCTGGTTGACTTCTGGGCAACTTGGTGCGGACCGTGCCGAATGGCCAACAAGGCTATGATCCCCATGAAAGAAGAACTGAAAGACGAAGACATTCTTTACCTGTATATCACAGGAGAAACCTCTCCGAAAGGCACTTGGGAGAATATGATCCCCGATATTCACGGAGAACATTTCCGCGTAACAAATGATCAATGGGCGTATCTGATGTCTACGTTTAAAATCGGCGGAGTTCCTACTTATTTCGTAATAGATGCAGAAGGAAATACGACCTTCAAGCAAACGGGATTCCCAGGTACAGACACGATGAAAAAGCAACTGATGAAAGCTTTAAAGAAGTAATCGTAAAGTACATCACCTTGATCATAGGAAACGCCTCCATAGTCTTTTCGAAAACTATGGAGGCGTTTTTATACGATTACGGAAGCTTGTCGTCATCACAAGCGATTCAATCTCTGTCCGTCCTGCTTATTTATGCATCTCAACAATCTGTGTCGGAGCCATTTCTACGTTTCGCCGATCAACCTGACGCACCACACTGGCAGCCAACGACAAGAAAGCACGGCCAGTCACCGAATCTCCATCCAGTACAACAGGCGTACCATTGTCTCCTCCTTCGCAAATACTCTGCACAATAGGAATCTGTCCCAGCAAAGGAACATTCATCTCCTCCGCCAACTTCTTGGCTCCTTCCTTACCGAAGATATAGTATTTATTCTCCGGAAGTTCGGCAGGAGTAAACCAAGCCATATTCTCAACTAATCCGAGAATAGGCACATTCACCTTATCATTAGTGAACATATTGATTCCCTTACGGGCATCCGCTAAAGCTACCGCCTGCGGAGTGCTGACAACAATAGCGCCTGTCATAGCCAACGTCTGCACGACAGTCAAATGAATATCACTCGTGCCCGGAGGAAGGTCAATCAGGAAATAATCCAGTTCACCCCAAGAGGCATCGCCAATCAACTGTTTCAGCGCATTGCTAGCCATTCCACCACGCCACAACGTAGCCTGATCGGGATCGACAAAGAAGCCGATAGACAATAACTTCACACCGTATTTCTCAACAGGAATAATCAAGTCGCGACCGTCAATACGTTCGGCATACGGACGCGCGTCCTCCACCTGAAACATTTTCGGCATAGATGGTCCGAAGATATCCGCATCAAGCAAACCGACCTTATAACCCAATTTTGCCAAAGCAACTGCCAGATTCGCCGAGACGGTAGACTTGCCTACCCCACCCTTACCGGAAGATATACCGATGATATTCTTCACCTGCGGAAGCAGCTTTCCTACTTCCGGACGGGCAGCCTGCTTGCTTTCCGTCGCAACCGTAACTTGCACATCAGGCGACACATAAGTATGAATAGCTGTTTCGGCAGCCTTCACCATAGATTTCATAAACGGATCGGTCGGCTTCTCAAATATCAATGAGAAACTGACTGACATACCATCAATCCGGAGATTATCAGCAACCATCTCCGCTTCCACCAGATTCTTTCCCGTACCGGGATAACGCACCGTAGCCAGTGCATCCAATATTAATTTAGGATAAAGTGTCATAATTCATTCAGAGTTGAGAGCGGAACGTCGAACGTTCCACTCAATTATTCTTTATTTACTAGTCTGCAATCCACTCCGCTTACTACGATTATAACTGCGGTATGAATCCAGTTCAATTTCCACATCCGGTTCCTTCAACTGTCCTTCTTGCGGAAGGCGGAATTTGATATACTTGATATTTAAACCCCGGTCGAGCCATTGTTGTTCATAGTAGGTCTTGATACCAAGAATATCGTCTACCAGATCCGAATGATATAAATCCTCCGTCATAAACTCCACCGGAAGCCCGTTCGTTTCTATCATATACTTTGTATAAGTGAACATAAAGTTACTGTCCGTCTTCAGGTGAATGATACCGTTCGGTTTGAGGAACTTCCGATACCGTTCCATAAAATAGGTCGAAGTAAGCCGCTTGGTCGCCTTCTTCATTTGCGGGTCGGAGAACGTAAGCCATATCTCGCTCACTTCGCCTTCGGCAAAGAACCGTTCGATGATTTCAATGTTCGTGCGCAGGAATGCCACATTCTTCATTCCGGCCTGCAACGACTCCGTTGCCCCCGTCCACATACGGGCTCCTTTAATATCTACCGCAATAAAGTTCTTTTCAGGAAACATCTTCCCCAGACCGACCGTATATTCTCCCCGTCCACAGCCCAGTTCGAGCACAATCGGATGATCGTTCTTGAAAAACTCCTTGTGCCAATTTCCCTTCATGTCAAAAGGCACATTATCCACTGCCGAATACGGATATTCGAACACATGCGGATAACTCGCCATATCGGCAAACTTCTCTAATTTATTCTTTCCCATTCAATCTTTATAAGTTTCTCACCACAGAGAACACAAAAGACACAGAGATTATAAATGAATTATAAGGCTCCGTGTCCTTTGTGTCCTCTGTGGCGAAAGATAGTACTATTCGACAATTGTCACCCAACCATGCGTATCCGGTTCATCACCGTACTGGATACCCCGCAGCTTGTTGTACAATTTCGTACAAATCGGTCCCGGCTTTCCATCCTTGGAGATAACGTATGATTTGCCATTCTCCAGATCATCAATACGTTCAATCGGACTAATAACGGCAGCCGTACCGCAAGCACCGGCTTCTTCGAACGTAGCCAGTTCTTCTTCCGGAATCGGGCGGCGTTCGACTTTAATTCCCATATCTTCCGCCAACTGCATCAAGCTCTTATTAGTGATAGAAGGCAGGATAGAAGTTGATTTCGGCGTGATATACGTATTATCTTTAATACCGAAGAAATTGGCAGCACCACATTCATCGATATATTTCTTTTCTTTTGCATCGAGATAGAACTCGCAAGAGTACCCCAGGTCATGTGCTTTCTTGTTGGCACGAAGACTGGCTGCATAGTTACCACCCACCTTGTAAATACCAGTTCCATGAGGAGCGGCACGGTCGAATTCACGAATGATTACGTAAGGATTGGTAGAGAAACCACCCTTAAAGTACGGTCCCACGGGAGTCACAAATACCACAAACATATATTCGTCAGCCGGATGCACACCCACCTGAGCACTTGTTCCAATCAATAACGGACGGATATAAAGAGAAGCACCTGTCTCATAAGGAGGGATAAAACGTTCGTTCAGTTTCACAACTTTCAGGATAGCTTCTTTAAAACGTTCGGTAGGAAGCTCCGCCATAAGGATTCCCTGGCAGGTAGATTGCAGACGCGCCGCATTTTCTTCCAGACGGAAGATACGCACTTTTCCGTCTTTTCCACGGAATGCTTTCAGTCCTTCAAATGCTTCCTGACCATAGTGCAAACAAGTAGCCGCCATGTGCAAGTTAAGATATTCTTCACTGCTGACTTCCAGTTCACCCCACTTACCATTGCGGAAATTGATTCTCACATTGTAATCTGTCCTCATGTATCCAAACGACAGATTCGCCCAGTCTATTTCTTTCATATTGTAACGTATTAGTTTATTTTCTTATGCATTGAATTGCAAAAATAACCTTTATTCTTCAGACTGTTGCTTTTCTTGCAATAATTTTTCGACTTCGCGATCCGCTTTCGTCAGTTTTTCGGTGCAAAAGGCAATAATTTCATTGGCTTCTTTGATTTTTTCGCTCAAGATGTCGATATCCAATTCATTATTGTCTATCTGCCTGACAATCTTTTCGAGACGCTCCATAGCGCCGGAGTATGTTTCTTTTTTTGCTGCCACAGTGATATGTATTTAATGGTTGATAATAAAACTCTAAATATACCGGGTTCGGAACGTTCGCTACCGGACGGTGGACTGCACTTCTCCTTTCAGAAGCCGGGTGGTCAACTGATCGCCCGGCTGCAGTAAAGATGCGTCGGTTACCGCTTTCCCATCCTTTAGCGTGATGCTATACCCCCGGCTGAGTAACTTTTCGGGAGAGTTATCCGCAACGCGCTGTTGCAATAGTTCCAGCCGGTGCCGCTGACGGGACAGCAAGTTTTGCGTCACCTGCGACAAGTCCTTCCGGGCTGTCAGCAGGGTAAAACGGGCTTCGGACAGCTTCCTATGAACAAGTGCAGGAATACGGGCTTGCATTGTAACCAGCCTTCTCTGCTCCTGTTCCAGCAAAGTATAAGCTCCTTGCTGAAGACGGGCGGACAATTCTTCAAGACGTTCCGCCGCCTCTCCTACCCGTTGAATTAAGAGTTCGGCTGCGGCAGTCGGAGTCTTTACACGAGTATGCGCCACGGAATCGAGCACGGTGTCGTCACGCTCATGTCCGATACCGGTTATGACAGGTAACGGGAACTGCGCACAGGCTGCTGCCAGCAGGTAAGTATCAAATCCGGATAAATCGGAAGCAGCTCCTCCGCCCCGGATAATCACGACTACATCAAACTCGCTTATACGGGTATTGATACAATCCAAGGCGGCCAAAACGGATTCTTCCACCTGATTACCTTGCATCAAAGCCGGAAATAGCTCCGTGTAAAAGAAGAAGCCACCGGAATTATGTTTCAGTTGATGACAGAAGTCGCCGTAGCCGGCTGCCGTAGCTGAAGAAACAACTGCAATACGTTGGGGAAGAACCGGCATTTCCAGCTCTTTGTTTAACGTCAGTACTCCTTCTTCTTCCAGTTGCAGCAGTATCTCACGACGGCGACGCGCCATATCTCCCAAGGTATAAGTGGGGTCGATATCGAGTACCGTCAGACTATACCCGTAGAGTTCATGAAATTGCACGGTCACCTTGACCAGCACTTTTATTCCCGAAGTGAACAGCTGTCCGGTAGATTCCTCAAAATAAGGTTTCAGCAGACGGTAAATATTATTCCAGATCATACCGCGTGCCTTGGCTACGAGACTATTGCTACGCGGATCCTTTTGTATGAATTCCAGATAGCAATGTCCCGTCGTATTGGAACGAACGTCACTCAGCTCCGCCTGTATCCAATATTCATCGGGCAAGCACTGCTCCAGGCTGCGGCGAACAAGCGCATTCAGTTCTAAAAGAGAAAGCGAGTCCATAATCAACGGCGAGTGTTTACCGTAGATTGATAAGCTTTCCACAAATCAGGAATGCCGTATCCATATATATTATCGGGGAAAACTGCCCGGTCGCCCGACCGGCGTACCAGTTCGATAATCTCTTTTGCAGTCAGCTCCGGACAAGCCTGCCACAGACAAGCCACCATTCCGCACATAATCGGAGAAGAAAAGGAAGTTCCGTTAGCATGGCGCAAATTACCGTCCGTTCCCATTACATCCGAGCCCAGACCTACGGCAACAACATCCGGCTTCACCCGTCCGTCGGCCGTATTCCCAACAGAAGAGAACGGAGCCAGAACTCCATATTTGTTCACCGCACCTACGGTTATCACATTCTCCGCATCTCCCGGAGGCGTAATCTTCTTCCACGAACCGGACCCGGAGTTTCCCGCACTGCATACTACAACGATTCCCTTATCTGCCGCCTTCGCCGCCTCACGGGACATCAATGCATAATGTCCGTTCAAATCACGATAGCGGTAATTCTTCGTCGGGTCATCAAATGAATAATACCCGAGAGACGTATTTACCAAATCCACTCCGACACTATCGGCAAATTCGATAGCTGCCGCCCAGTAATCCTGTTCCACCAAATTCTCCGAATACTCGTCCTCACTGCGAAGCAACCAATAAGAGGCCTCGGGAGCCGTACCAATCATCACATTCGGCTGATTCATTGCCATACAGGAAAGCACGGACATTCCGTGACTGCTCTCTGCATAGATATCGGCTTCCGGATTCACGAAGTCACGAGTACCCAGAATATTGATATTTTTCATTGCCTCTATCTTGTCAACATTATGAAATCCGGCATCAATAACAGCAATCGTCATCCCCTGCCCCTTGAAGCCTGCTTCATGGAGACGGTCCGCATGGCTCATCTTTATTTGAGTAATTGCGGGACCGTAAAGGCTGTCCGTACGTAAAGGTTTATTAATCAATGAATCTCTCTCAGAAGCTCGTTTGGCGACACCTCTCCAAACTCTCTCCGTGGAACGGACGAAGGGTAACCCGGCTATTTCAGCAATCAACATACTGTCATTACAGGAAACAGTGACGAAATTATCCCACTTTCCTGTAACAAGCACATGAACACCTTTCTTGCGTATCGCATCCACATATTTCTTACATACCGGCAGGTCAGTAGAATCTATCTCCAATCCCTGTCTTTTTCTCCGTTCAATAGATTTCTTGGATAAATACATCTCAGGCTTTTGCAAAGAGTAGTCCGTAGCCGCTTTGTCTTTCAGACTAATACGATACTTCAGGGTATCCTCCGGCGTGAATTGCGCAAAAGTACCCAAACAAATATTCAAGGCAAAAACCAATAATACAAGTTTCTTCATAAGTTATCTTTGTTTTAATCAATCAAAATCCTTCGTTCTCCAAAATCACCAATCCGATTCCTCGTTGCGAAGCAATAAAAGCTCCGCCCAGTACCCGCCTTCCGTCATAGAACACAGCAGATTGTCCGGGGGCAATAGCCGAGGCCGTTTCAAGAAATCGCACCAACAGTCGTCCATCCGCCAACCGCTTCACCCGGCAAGGCAACGGACGGCTTCGATAACGAATCCTTACCGTCAGATTCTCGCATTGGAACAATTCCCGTTCATCCACAATCTTATCTTGCTCCGTCAGCATATAATCCGTCCGCAACTGTTCGGCATCGCCAAGCATTACCGTATTTTTCTGCGGATTGATTTTCAACACATAAGCCGGTTTGCCCAACGCAATCTCCAGGCCTTTTCGCTGACCGATCGTATAATAGGGCGCACCTTTATGCTGCCCCAACTTCACTCCTTCGGAATTGACAAACCACCCCGGTCCTATTTCGTTATCCAGTTCCGGGCACTGTTCACGAAGGAAGTCACGGTAATCACCTTTAATAAAGCAGACTTCCATACTCTCTCCTTCTTTGGACTTGGCTTCGTAGCCTTTATCAGCAAGGTATTCGCGTACTTTCACTTTCGTATAATCCCCCAAAGGGAAAATACAACGCCTCAATACATCCTGCCCCAGTTGCCAAAGAAAATAAGACTGGTCTTTCTTGTCATCATCTCCGGCTACTATATAAATATCCCCGTTTCTCTCTTCCAAGCGGGAATAATGTCCGGTAGCAACCCAGGCACAACCCAGCTTGTCCGCCCACTCCGTCAGGACACGAAACTTAAATAAAGGGTTACACATCACACACGGATTCGGCGTACGTCCTTGCTTATACTCGTCTATGAAATTCTTTACGATCGTCTCTTTGAAAGGGATACGCTCATCCGCCACATAATGTTCAATCCCCATTTGCGCAGCCAGCTCTCTGGCGTCTTGCGGCTCGTCGCCCCATACACGCATGGTTACTCCTACTATTTCGTATCCTCGCTCCTGTAACATCAGACAAGTGGCGGTACTGTCAATACCGCCGCTCATTCCGACTAATACTCTTTTATTTCGTTCTTTCATCCGAATTCTGAAAATTATATGGCAACAAATATACGGGATTCTTCGGAGAATATAAATTTATTGCGAACGAAACATCATAGATGTAGAGAATACTATTTTATTGTTCTTCTGAAATATTATTTGTTACTATATCTTTTCACAAACTGCTAGTTGTCACAAAGTTTGAGGAAACAATTCAGGTTGCTTCAAATTCGGCTGAATAACCCGAACCCAAATTTCTTTACTCGGCAACGAGCGACCAGGTAATTGATAACTAATCTGTAACAGATTCTCCGAAATAAATTCAAATTTCAGTTTACTATCTGCTCCTGTTAGTTCCGGATCAGTTATCGATTTAAAGATTTTTTCAACATAAGTACAGTCAGATGTTTGAGCATAAGTTCCCATTGCCGTTATAACAGCTCTCTCATCCGTTATTGCTAAATGTATATTGAAAAAGTTCTTATCCGATGATAATATTTTCATATAAGGTCCGGTTTGGATATCAAACTTTCCGTATCCTAAAGGTTCCACATGAGTACAAATTTGCCAGACTCCTTCCAAAGACGCCTTTATATTCTTATTCACCTTCAGTCCTTCATTTGAAGAGGAAGAATTATTTTCCCCACTCAGTCGGAAACTAACCGGGATAGTATATGACACCGGGACTTTCTTCCCTTTTTCTCTACTAGGTACCCATTTTCCTGGAATTCCTTTTACTACTCGAAGCGCTTCCTCGTCCAACAACGGGTCAACTCCTCGCACAACCTCAAACTGT
>USPQ01000086.1 GCA_900556625.1 uncultured Bacteroides sp.
GGAATGCAAGGCAGATTAAGATAGTATTACAGATCTGTTAACAATCTGTGTTGTGTCGTAAACACTAATTAAAGAATCCGAGCCTGATGATATAAGAGAATATTGCAGGAGATTATTACATGGAATACTTACTCTGATATTCCTTCGGTGACATCCCCTCGTGCCTTTTGAAGTACCTCCCTAAATACGACTGGTCGGGAAAAACGAGTCGGTCGGCAATTTCCTGCACTGTCAGTTCGGTTGATTGAAGCAACACTTTAATCTCCAGAATGGCAAAGTCGTCAATGATCTTTTTAGCGGAATCACCAGTGACAGCTTTGCAGATACCAGTCAGATATTTGGTAGAAATGCACAGTTTGTCGGCATAGAAGCTGACTTCCCGTTGGGAGGCACAATGCTCGTGCACAAGCGATACAAAACTTTTGAAAATTTCATCCTGTCGGGTACCACCTTCTATTTTATGCTTGCCGAAATAGCGGTAACACTTATCGTAAATATCTAGCATAAACGATTGGAGATGATTCTTGGCTATCTGGTTCCGGAAACGGTTTTCACGGTCGTTGTATATCGCTGTTGTGGCTCGTATCAATCCGTTGATGGCTCCGGTGTTTTCTTGGGGGAGAACGTAGCAAGGCTGTTCTTTGATGAACCGGAAAAATATAGGCTCAAACCGCATGCAGGCTTCCATGAACATCTCTTTTGGAAATCCGAAAAACGAAGCGGTGAAGTCGCTGCTGCAACCATTGATGCGGATAATGGTACCGGGAAGAAGTACTACTTGTGTGTTTTCTACAATTTCATAATCCTTCAAATTGATTGTAGCGTGTGCCCATCCCTTACGGCAGAAGTAAATGGCACCTCCTTCCAACTTCCATAAATGATGCATGACCGGAGACAGATTCTCGTCGGTTCCGGAAATAAAAGGTTCGCGGAGTATAGCAAGGCTGGAGTTTCTTTCTTTCATACACATTTCTCTTTTCGCGGACAAAAATAGGACTTTTTTACTAAATATTAGCTTTTATATTCCGAAAATGAACAAAACTCAAAACAGTATGACCAGTTTTCTATACTAAAAAGAGCCTATCTTTGCCGCGTTCAAAAATTTAATAGGTAACATAATGAGTAGAAAGATTAGTAAAGTTAAGCAAGGGCTGTTATTGCTCTGCTGTCTGGTTGCTGCTACGGGATGTAAGCAAGCTCCACCTGCACAAGTGGAAACAGGATATGAAGTTATGACCGTCGCTCCGGCGGATCGTATGATTCTGAGCACATATTCGGCGACAATTCGCGGACGCCAGGATATTGATATTTATCCGCAGGTGAGCGGAACGCTGACAAAAGTATGTGTGACGGAAGGACAACGTGTAAAAAACGGACAGACATTGTTCATTATCGACCAGGTGCCCTACGAAGCCGCATTGCAGACGGCGGTGGCAAATGTGAAGTCTGCTGAAGCTGCTCTTGCTACGGCACAGCTTACTTATGAAAGCAAAGAGGAACTGTATAAGGAGAATGTGGTTTCCGCATTCGATCTGAGTACGGCAAAGAATTCTCTTCTGGCAGCCAAAGCACAGCTGGCACAGGCGAAAGCACAGGAAGTGAACGCCCGCAATAACCTTTCATATACGGTAGTGAAGAGTCCCAGCGACGGTGTGATAGCTATGTTGCCTTACCGTGTCGGAGCATTGGTAGGACCGAGCATTCCACAGGCTTTGACTACGGTTTCCGACAATTCGGATATGTACGTTTACTTTTCTTTGACCGAAAATGAATTGCTTTCTTTGATTAATCAGTATAAAAACATGGACGAAGCATTGAAGAATATGCCGGAAGTAGAATTAAAACTGATTGACGGTTCGGTGTATGGCGAGAAAGGACGTGTGGAGTCTATCAGCGGTGTGATCAACCGTCAGACAGGAACGGTAGGTGTCCGTGCGGTGTTCCCTAATGCTTCGGGTATTTTACACAGTGGCGCTTCGGGCAGTGTCCTGCTTCCCAATTCCTACAAAGGTGTTATTGTTATTCCTCAGGAAGCTACGGTGGCAATGCAGGATAAGATTTCCGTATATAAAGTTGTGGACGGAAAAGCGACTTCAACGTTGATTACTGTAGCTGCTATCAATGACGGACGCGAGTATATCGTTCTGGACGGGTTGAAAGTCGGGGACGAGATTGTGTCACAAGGCGCCGGACTGCTTAGAGAGGGAACGCAAGTAAAATAAAGCTGTAAGATACAAAAAATGAAAGGAAATATATTTATAAAGCGACCGGTGATGGCTATGTCCATTTCCGTGTTGATTATGATTGTTGGATTTATTTCGCTTTTCACCTTGCCGGTGGAGCAATATCCCGATATAGCACCGCCTACGGTGATGGTGTCCGCCACTTATACGGGGGCAGACGCTGATGCGGTGATGAATAGTGTGATTATGCCATTGGAAGAGAGTATCAATGGTGTTGAAAATATGATGTATATCACTTCTAATGCGACCAATTCCGGTACTGCCACTATTCAAGTCTATTTCAAGCAGGGAACAGATCCGGATATGGCTGCGGTCAACGTGCAAAACCGTGTATCGAAGGCTCAAGGGCTGTTGCCTGCTGAAGTTACCAAGATCGGTGTAACGACGAGTAAACGACAGACCAGCTTCCTGCAGATTAATTCATTGGTAAGTACGGACGACCGTTACGATGAAACTTTCCTTGCCAATTATCTGGATATTAACGTTATTCCGGAAATTAAACGTATAGAGGGAGTCGGTGACGTGATGGAGTTGGGAGATACTTATAGTATGCGTATCTGGCTGAAACCTGAATTGATGGCACAATACGGATTGGTTCCGTCGGATGTGACGGCAATACTGGGTGAGCAGAACCTTGAGGCTCCTACCGGTTCTTTAGGTGCGGATTCTAAAAATGTTTTCCAGTTCACTATGAAATATCGCGGTCGTCTGAAGAGTGTGGAAGAATTTCAGAACACTGTGTTGCGTGCAGAGGATGATGGCTCTACACTTCGCTTGAAAGATGTGGCCAAGGTGGAATTGGGAGCGTTGTCTTACAGCTTTCATGGTAAGACAAACGGACATCCGGGCGTGACGTTTATGGCCTTCCAGGTGGCCGGAGCAAACGCTACTTCGGTGAACGAAGCCATAACGGACAAACTGAATGAAATGTCGAAAGACCTGCCTGCGGGTACGGAATTTCTTTCGATGATGAGTTCTAACGACTTCCTGTTCGCTTCTATTCACAATGTGGTGGAGACATTGGTCATCGCTATCATCTTGGTTATCCTTGTGGTTTACTTCTTCTTGCAGGATTTCAAAAGCACGCTGATACCGTCTATTTCCATCATTGTCTCTTTGGTCGGTACGTTCGCCTGTCTGACGGCAGCCGGATTCAGTATCAACATTCTTACGCTTTTCGCTCTGGTGCTTGCCATCGGTACGGTAGTTGATGACGCTATTGTAGTGGTAGAGGCAGTGCAGGCAAAGTTTGATTCCGGCTACACATCTCCTTATCTTGCCACCAAAGATGCGTTAAGTGATGTGACGATGGCGGTAATCTCTTGTACGTGTGTATTTATGGCGGTATTTATCCCTGTTACTTTTATGGGCGGTACTTCCGGTATTTTCTATACGCAGTTCGGTATCACTATGGCAACTTCCGTTGGCTTGTCCTGTATTTGCGCCTTGACTCTTTGTCCGGCATTGTGCGCTATGATGATGCGTCCGGCTTCGGGCACTAAGAGCGCGAAAAGTATCAACGGACGTGTGCGTGCCGCTTATAATGCTTCTTACAATGCTATGCTGGGTAAATATAAGAAAGGAGTGATGTTCTTTATCCACCACCGTTGGATGGTGTGGACTTCTTTGGTTTGCTGTATAGCTTTGCTCGTTTATCTGATGTCGACAACCAAAACCGGTCTGGTTCCTCAGGAAGATCAGGGAGTTATGATGGTGAATGTCAGTGTGGCACCGGGTAGTACGCTGGAAGAGACCAACAAAGTAATCGATAAAGTAGAAGCTGTGATAAAGAGCACTCCGGAGGTAAAACAATATACTACTGTCGCCGGTTACGGACTGATTGCCGGACAGGGTGTTTCGTACGGTACGGTTATTATCCGTCTGAAGGACTGGAGCGAACGTAAGGGTAGCGAACACACGGCTGATGCGGTGATGACACGCCTGAACGGACAATTCTATATGATTAAAGAAGCACAGATTTTCTGCTTCCAGCCGGGTATGATTCCGGGCTACGGTATGGGTAACTCTATCGAACTGAACCTTCAGGATAAGACTGGTGGGGATATGACTACATTCTATAACAATGCGATGAAGTTCCTCGGTGCGTTGAACCAGCGTCCGGAAGTGGCAATGGCATATACTTCCTACGCCATGAACTTTCCCCAACTGTCGGTAGAAGTAGATCCGGCGAAGTGTAAGCGGGCAGGTATTTCGCCCTCTACGATATTGGATGCACTGGGTAGTTACTGTGGTGGTGCTTACATATCCAACTATAACCAGTTCGGTAAGGTATATCGTGTTATGATGCAGGCTTCACCGGAGTATCGCTTGGATGAGCACGCACTCAAGAATATGTATGTCCGTAATGGTACCGAAATGGCTCCTGTCAGCCAGTTTGTGACGATCAAGAAAGTAATGGGAGCGGAAGTTGCCAATCGCTTCAACCTGTATAGCAGTATTACAGCCAACGTGAATCCGGCTGCCGGATACTCATCCGGTGAGGTCCAGAAAGCCATTAATGAGGTTGCCGAACAGACCTTGCCTATGGGATACGGATACGAGTATGGAGGAATGGCGCGTGAAGAGGCCAGCAGTGGCGGTGCAAAAACGCTTTTTGTGTATGGTATTTGCATTGTTTTGATCTTCCTTATTCTAGCTTGTTTGTATGAAAGCTTCCTGATACCGTTTGCCGTTATCTTTTCCGTACCGTTCGGCTTGATGGGATCTTTCCTCTTTGCCAAGATTTTCGGTTTGGAGAACAATATTTATCTCCAGACGGGTGTGATTATGTTGATCGGTTTGTTAGCGAAGACGGCTATTCTGATTACAGAGTACGCAATCGAACGGCGTCGTAAAGGGATGGGAATTATCGAGTCGGCCTACAGTGCGGCGCAAGCTCGTTTGCGACCTATCTTGATGACAGTTCTTACGATGATTTTCGGTATGTTGCCGTTGATGTTCTCCTCCGGTGCAGGCGCTAACGGTAATTCATCATTGGGTACAGGTGTCGTAGGAGGTATGGCTGTGGGTACATTGGCATTATTGTTTGTAGTCCCGGTATTTTACATTGCATTTGAGTTCTTGCAGGAGAAAATCCGTAAGCCGATGTATGAGGAGGCGGACCAACAAGTAGAATTGGAGAAGGAAAGAAGCTTGGCGGAACGCAGTGTGTTTAACGAAGATAAATAACTCAAATAGAAAAGTAAAGTATGAGAAAAATTATCATATTATCCGCAGCAACACTGGTACTGAGCAGTTGCGGTATTTACAATAAATACAAACCGGTGTCGGAAGTTCCGGAGGGACTTTATGGTAGTGAGCCAGTCGCTGCCGCCGATACGGCAAACTTCGGTAACCTCTCGTGGAGGGAGGTTTTTACCGACCCATATTTGCAGACTTTGATCGATTCGGCTTTGGTGCGGAATACAGATATGCAGACGGCTCACCTGCGTGTGAAAGAAGCAGAAGCTTCACTCTTGACGTCCAAATTGTCTTATCTGCCTACCCTGTTTTTGGCGCCCGAAGGGGCTGTCAGCAGTTTAGACCGTGCGAAAGCCACACAGACCTATTCTCTGCCTGTCACGGCTTCGTGGGAGTTGGATATCTTTGGAAAGGTAACGACAGCCAAACGTCGTGCGAAAGCTGCCTACGAACAGAGTAAGGAGTATGAGCAGGCTGTGAAAACACAATTGGTGGCTGCTATGGCAAATGCCTATTATACATTGCTAATGCTTGATTCGCAATATGAGATTGCTGTTGCTACCGAAGCGGCTTGGAAGGAAAGTGTGAGGACTACCCGTGCCATGAAAAATGCCGGTATGGTGACTGAAGCCGGGTTGGCGCAGACAGAGGCTACCTATTATAATATATGTACGACTGTGCTTGATCTGAAAGAGCAGATCAATCAGGCAGAGAACTCGTTGGCGTTGTTATTGGCGGAAACTCCTCACGAGATTCAGCGTGGAAAACTGGGAAATCAGCAGTTGCCGGAGAACTTCTCAGTAGGTGTTCCTTTGCAAATGCTTGCCAATCGCCCCGATGTTCGTAGTGCGGAATTTTCACTGGCTCAGGCTTTCTACACAACGAATGCAGCTCGTGCTGCTTTCTATCCCTCCATCACTTTGAGTGGTAGTGCCGGGTGGACAAACAGTGCCGGTAGCATGATTATCAATCCGGGACAATTCCTTGCTTCTGCTTTAGCATCCCTGACTCAGCCTTTGTTTAATAAAGGACTGAATATCGCACAACTCAAGATTGCAAAAGCGCAACAGGAAGAAGCACGCCTTAGTTTTGAACAGACTTTACTGAATGCGGGCGTGGAGGTGAACGAAGCATTGGTACAGTATCAGACGGCCCGTGAGAAGGCTGCTTTCTATGATAAGCAAGTAGCTTCCTTACAGACGGCCGCCAAGAGCATAAGTCTTTTGATGAAGCATGGCAACACCACTTATCTGGAGGTATTGACTGCACAACAAACGTTGCTTAATGCACAATTGTCTCAAGTAGCCAATCGCTTTACCGAAATCCAGGGTATGATTACTTTATATCAGGCGTTGGGAGGAGGCCGGATGTAAGGAGGTTGTTATTCTAAATTCTTAAGTATATTCACTGTGATGAGAGGGAATCTCATTGCAGTGAGTATTTTTTTTATTCTCTTTTCCTATTTTTCTACGAAAGTATTCAGTGAATGAGGTTGTAAAGTGATATTTAAATAGCGGTTCCCTAAATTAACGGTTATATCTTTCGCTTTTTCGTTGAAGTTTCCGGCTATAGCCACTTGTTTCTTTTGAGGAGTCATAACGACAAGTACCGGAGTTTTGTCTTCTTTGCCGGTTTTATAAGCTAAGATTTTTGAACCGGGCGTTATGTAATGGCTGTAATGTTGTACTGCATAATACTCAGGAGTATAGGTTGCCGTTCCTGCTTTTGAATCTACATGGATTAGCGCGTTTTGTTTCCATCCCCATCCGCTGAAACCACCATCATACAATATAGCGTTCCAAAAAGTATATTCTTCGCAACCATTACCCAGATAGTGATTCATCAATCCGAAGGTATGCTCTGCTGCCTTCCAATCGAAAGAGCCCCATCCGCATTCACTTTCTGTTTGTACATATTTATATTGCGGATATTTGGCACGGAGTTTCGGTAAGATCTGTCCGCCTTCCCATTGGAAACCGACGCCTTGTATCGTTTCCGGCATACGTGGATCAGAAAGGACCTGATCGATAACATCGTAGCGGTTGGTGTTGATTGTTCCTAAGTATAATTTAATTTCCGGATGTTGCTTCTTTAGGGTAGGAGCGAGATATTCTGTGTTGAAACGGATGATACCTTCTGCCGTCCATGCACAACCCGGATAGTTGGTGTAGCTCCATGATTCATTTTGGAACATCACCATTGAAATGGCAATGCCTTGTTGCTTGTAAGCATCGATGAATTTGCAAAAGTAATTGGCGTAGGTTTGCAGGTAACGTGGGTCTTGGATAAAATAATCATTCACGGCTAGCTGTTGCGGGAAAACCTTCGTGTTTTTCTCTTTACTGCCTTCAAAGAGGGCTACGTCCGACAAGGGAGACATTTGATTTTGATTACGGTCACTGCGTACCGAATAGTAATGATTGATTTTCATCCATGAAGGGGGTGACCATGGGGACATCCAGAAAGTCATGTTGGGATTATACTGTTGGGCGGCTTTGATAAAAGGAATCAAAGTTGTTTTGTCACGGTTGATATTGAAGTATTTTAATTGGAAATCACCGGGCACTTCGTCACAGCTGTACCAGTCACGTGCATAGTCGTTGGCATTCATGGAAAAGCGCCCCATTGTGAACCTCAGCTCTCCTTCGGGAGAGAAAAGTTTGTGAAGAATCGTTTCCTGTTCCTTACGGGGAAGCATATTGAGTGCATCCCATCCTAATTCGTTGAAGCAAGTTCCCCAAGCTTTGAAAACAGTCCCTTCTTCCGAACCGCTGACATCCAATATGGGAGTTTGTGCGGCATTCGTTTGTAGCTTGGCTTTCGATTTTTGCCAGGTGTTACCTTCCGTACTGCTGATCCATTCGAAAGATTGGGCATACATGGAGTTTGCTGATAGTGCGAGGACTAAACTACTTACCAGAGTGGTTTTCTTTACAATGTTTCTCATGTCTTTATTCAAAGTGTTATTTATTAGTTGACTGGTGACAAAGGTAAAAAAGAAGAGGGGTATGGAGGAACAAATATGTAACAGATACTACGACTGATGTAACAAAAAGAGCAGGTGTCAGAATTAAAGCCGACAATTGCTGGTTTTAATTCTGACACCCACTCATTTTTAGGTTGTTAGGTATGTTTATGCGTTCAATGCCTGTTCAATATCCGCGATGATATCATCTGCGTTTTCGATTCCTACGGACAGACGAATTAGGTCAGGCCGTACACCTGCTTCCATCAACTGCTCGTCCGACAACTGACGATGTGTGTGGCTTGCAGGATGAAGCACGCAACTACGTGCATCGGCAACGTGAGTGACGATAGCAATGAATTCCAGTGAATCCATAAACTTGATGGAAACATCGCGTCCCCCTTTCAGGCCGAAGGAGATTACTCCACAAGAACCGTTCGGCATATATTTTTGTGCCAAAGCGTAATATTTGTTATCCGGCAGGCCACAGTAATTGACCCAAGCCACTTTCTCGTTCTTGGAAAGGTATTCGGCTACTTTCTGTGCATTGCGGCAATGCTGTGGCATACGGAGGTGCAGTGTTTCGAGTCCCAGATTCAATAAGAATGAATTTTGCGGGCTTTGGATGCTGCCCAAGTCACGCATCAGTTGCGCGGTAGCTTTGGTTATATAAGCGCCTTTGCCAAATGCTTTGGTATAAGTCAGTCCGTGGTAGGATTCGTCAGGGGTACAAAGGCCCGGAAATTTGTCTGCATGAGCGTCCCAGTCGAAGTTACCGCTGTCAATTACACAACCGCCTACGCTGGTAGCGTGTCCGTCCATATATTTGGTTGTGGAGTGAACAACGATGTCGGCACCCCATTCGAACGGGCGACAGTTGATGGGGGTAGGGAAAGTATTATCCACAATCAAAGGTACTCCGTGATTGTGAGCGATACGGGCGAATTTCTCAATATCCAGCACTTCGAGAGAAGGATTGGAAATAGTTTCACCGAACAATGCTTTTGTATTTGGTTGGAAGGCTGCGGAAATTTCTTCTTCGCTGGCGTCCGGATTGACGAAAGTAACGTCTATGCCTAGTTTTTTCATTGTCACACCGAACAGGTTGAAAGTACCGCCGTAAATAGCGGAAGAACAAACAAAATGATCTCCGGCCTGGCAAATATTGAAAATGGCATAAAAGTTGGCTGCCTGACCACTGGAAGTCAACATGGCGGCTACACCACCTTCGAGAGCGGCAATCTTGGCGGCAACAGCGTCATTTGTCGGATTTTGCAGTCGTGTATAAAAGTAACCGCTATCTTCCAAATCGAAAAGGCGGGCCATTTGTTCGCTGGTATCATATTTGAAAGTTGTACTTTGATAGATGGGCAATACGCGTGGTTCGCCCTTTTTAGGCGTCCACCCTGCCTGTACGCACAGGGTTTCGGGCTTGAATTGTTTTGCCATAATGTTATCGGGTTTTAGTGATTTATTCCAAAAAATGTTTTAATGGCGCAAAAGTAGGGAAAATAATTGTATTTTTGCCCTGTTTATGAGTGAAATGATAGTCACATGAAGGAGATAATTGTGCAGATATGAAAAATAAACTCTATATTCTTTTATTCTTAGCTTTTCTTTTCTCAGGAACAGCACTTTGGGCGCAGCAGAAAGCGACCCCGAAGGCGGGTGAGGGTATCTCTGCTTTTTTATTGAGACATAATCGTTCTCCCCAAAAATATATGGATGATTTTATAGAGCTGAATAAAAAGAAACTGGGGAAAAAGAATGTACTTAAAGTAGGGGTGAGTTATATTATTCCTCCCAAAGAGAAATCAAAAAACGCAAATTTGGGAACTACTATTAACGAGCCTTTGTTTGGTAAGGAATTGGCAAATGTCAAGGTTACTTCCAATCGTCTTGCCGGTGCTTGTTTCTATGTGGTCAGCGGACATGGCGGTCCCGATCCCGGAGCTATCGGACGGGCAGGAAGGCATGAGCTTCACGAAGACGAATATGCATATGATATTGCTCTTCGTCTGGCGCGTGTTCTGATGCAGGAAGGTGCTGATGTGCGTATTATCATTCAGGACGCTAAGGATGGAATTCGTGATGAATCGTATCTGTCCAACAGTAAGCGCGAAACTTGTATGGGGGATCCGATTCCATTGAATCAGGTACAACGTCTTCAGCAGCGTTGCAATAAGATCAACGCTTTATATCAGAAAGACCGTAAAAACTATGCCTATTGCAGGGCTATCTTTATCCATGTGGATAGTCGAAGCAAGGGAAAGCAAACTGATGTCTTTTTCTATCATTCGAACAAGAAAGCGCATAGCAAACGGTTGGCGAATAATATGAAAGATACATTTGAATCGAAATATGATAAGCATCAGCCCAACCGGGGCTTTTCCGGCACTGTGAGTGGCCGTAATCTGTATGTGCTTTCCCGTACCACTCCCGTTTCTGTCTTTGTGGAGTTGGGCAATATTCAAAATACTTTCGATCAACGCCGGTTAGTGATAAATTCCAACCGACAGGCATTGGCTAAATGGCTGATGGATGGCTTTTTAAAGGATTATAAAGAGAAAAAATAAGTAGAAGAGTATGTTTTTTATGAACAAAACATATAACTGTTTGTTTTAATAATGCAAATCACCTGATAAAGCTTCTTATGGGTATGCGAATATAGATAAGTCAAGCAAGATATGCCTCCCCGGCATAACAGGAAGATTGCATAGTAGTTTTGTCGTGTTTTATTTTGTGTTTGTGTTGTGACGGTGCTGCGATGTGAATCGGAGTACCGTTTTTTAGTAATGTCCGGTTGTGTTCCCTTATTTTTTTTGATTTCTCATGAACAAAACATATAACTGTTTGTTATAATAATGCAAATCGCCTGATAAAGCTTCTTATGGGTATGCGAATATAGATAAGTCAAGCAAGATATGCCTCCCCGGCATAACAGGAAGATTGCATAGTAGTTTTGTCGTGTTTTATTTTGTGTTTGTGTTGTGACGGTGCTGCGATGTGAATCGAGGTGCCGTTTTTTGGTATTGGTCGGAAAGAACCTTTCGGGAAAAAAACGGACTTACGAAAGTCCTGATATGATAGTAGGATATTCCGTAAGTCCGTTGGGCTGGTGCTGTCTTGCAGCACCTTATCTAGTTGTTATAAGGGCATATTACCGTGTTTCTTAGGCGGATTTGTCTGCATCTTATTTTCTGTCATCTCCAGTGCCTGAATCAGACGTTTACGAGTCTGTCTCGGATAAATGATTTCGTCAATATATCCCAATTCGGCAGCTTGATAAGGAGTTGCGAATTTTTCTTTGTAAGCTTCCAGCTCTTTAGCTTTCGTTGCTTCGTCAGCCTTACGGAACAAGATATTGATAGCACCGTCTGCTCCCATCACTGCGATTTCGGCACTTGGATAAGCGAAGTTTACGTCAGCTCCGGTCTGCTTGGAGTTCATTACGATATAAGCGCCGCCGTAAGCTTTGCGGGTAATAACAGTCAGTTTGGGAACAGTAGCTTCTGCGAACGCATAAACTATTTTTGCGCCGTGACGGATGATACCGTTGTTTTCCTGCGTATATCCCGGAAGGAATCCCGGAACATCTTCGAATGTAATCA
>USPQ01000087.1 GCA_900556625.1 uncultured Bacteroides sp.
TTATTTTTTCGTTAATAATGTGTCGCAAAAATACACTGTTTCCCGAAATAAACGCGTAAAAACAATATTTTTTTTGAAATATTCTTTGAAAATAATGCAAAAAAAGGTCTTTTCGCCATTTTTACCTACCTTTGTAGCCATGAAACCGCTTACAGATACCGATTATATACATACTTTGATTGCTGAAGGAGAGCATCAACAACAGGACTTCAAATTTGAAATTTCCGATGCACGCAAGATAGCCAAAACCTTGTCCGCTTTTGCCAACACCGACGGAGGAAGATTGCTTATTGGCGTGAAAGACAATGGAAAAATAGCAGGCGTACGTTCCGAAGAGGAGAAATATATGATTGAGGCGGCCGCACAACTTTATTGTGTGCCCGAAGTGGAATATACAATGCAAACATACATAGTAGAAAGACGACAGGTATTGGTAGTCACTATCAAAGAGACCCTTCACAAACCGGTGTATGCCAAAGACGAAACTGGAAAACCGCTCGCCTATCTCCGTATCAAGGACGAAAACATATTGGCGACACCTATACATCTCCGCGTGTGGCAACAGAGCGACAATCCCCGTGGCGAACTAATCCGTTACACTGAACGTGAACAGCTTTTGCTCGATCAACTGGAACACGGTACTCTACTATCACTCAACCGTTATTGTCGTCAGACAGGAATCTCACGCCGTGCCGCCGAACATCTGCTTGCCAAATTCGTTCGTTATGGTATTGCAGAACCTGTATTCGAAAATCATAAATTCTACTTCCGGATGAAAGGTGAATGATCGCAATTACATTAGAGACTTTATGCTAAACAATGATGGTACTTTTCGGCTCATCGCAGAAGAAAGTCGGCATTCAGAATCCTGTTTTCAAAAAAGAGACAATGCCGGATATTGAAAAGGACTTGGAATGTTGGTGAAACCCAACTGTTTTTTGTACCTTTGCACACGAAATATCAGCTTGGTTGGTATGCAACAAAGCTATCACACACGTTCAATTAGTAAATTGTAAATAATAAAATTGTAAATACAACAATGGGCTTATTTGGTTTATTCAAGAAAAAATCCGATGAAACAAAAGTCGGCAATGTAGAAGATTTCATTTCTCTGACCCGGGTCTATTTCCAGTCAGTTATCGCCACTAACCTTGGTATCACAAATATCCGCTTCCTGCCGGATGTAGCCAACTTCAAACGTTTATTCAAGGTACCTACGCAAAATGGCAAGTTAGGATTGGCCGAAAAGTCAGCTTCGCGCAAAATGTTGATGCAGGACTATGGATTGAATGAGAGTTTCTTTAAAGAAATCGATTCTTCCGTAAAACGCAACTGCCGTACTCAGAATGATATTCAATCTTATCTGTTTATGTATCAAGGATTCTCTAACGACTTGATGATGTTGATGGGGAATCTGATGCAATGGAAGTTCCGCATGCCGTCTATCTTTAAGAAAGCACTTTATGGCATGACTCAGAAAACGGTCCACGATGTTTGCACAAAGACTGTATGGAAAGCTGATGATGTGCACAAGACTGCAGCGGCTGTACGTCAATACAAGGAACGTCTGGGATACTCGGAACAGTGGATGACGGATTATGTGTATAATATTGTCTTATTAGCAAAAAAAGAGCCGAAACGCAAGAATGATGACACGGAAACGAAAAAATAAGTTGCTCTAAAATGTTAGAAAATCGTAAAGATTAGCACGATAGAAAAAGCGGAGGTATGAAACTTCCGCTTTTTTCGTATCTTTATATACCATTAAATAGAGAGATTGCTTATGAAACAAAAGAAAATGCTTACACTTACTTTTTCACAATTGAAACAAATCTATAATCAAGAAATTCCGGAAGTGGTGGAGATGGCTGATAAAAGCTCTTCTGTTGAGGAGTTTAAGCTCAAAATGCAACGATTTCTGGAGACTTGCAGAATGGAGAATAAGACTGCGAAAGAGGCTAGGGAGCAAATTCGACTTTTACTCCATTATGATGGACAGAATGTCCATGAACTGTCTACGGGACAGGATATGTCAATACAGACAATACGGTTGCTTTATGAATTTCTGACGGGAACATTAGAAAACATGGAGTTACCGACAGACTTATTCATAGAACTCTTTCAAATGTTCAAACGATTGAAAGGGGATGTAATACCTTTACCGTCTCCGCAACGTATCAAAAACCGGAATGACCGTTGGGAAACAGGATTAGATGAAGAGGTACGGGAAGTGCGGGATGAGAATAAGGAGCGGATGTTGCATTTACTGATTCAAAAGATTGAAAACAGAAAGTCGAAACCTTCGGCACGTTTTCATTTTGAAGAAGGGATGAGTTATGAAGAGAAATACAGACTGGTGAGCGAATGGTGGAATGACTTTCGCTTTCATTTGGCAATGGCTGTTAAGAGTCCGGGAGAGTTGAACCGTTTTCTAGGAAATTCACTTTCGTCAGAAACAATGTATTTGCTTCATCGTGCCCGAAAGAAAAGGATGCCGTTTTTTGCCACTCCTTATTACCTGTCATTACTCAATGTTACGGGATATGGATATAACGATGAAGCGATCCGGAGCTATATTCTTTACTCGCCACGACTGGTAGAAACTTATGGAAATATCCGCGCATGGGAGAAAGAAGATATTGTAGAGGCGGAAAAACCGAATGCAGCAGGATGGCTATTACCGGATGGACATAATATTCATCGACGTTATCCGGAGGTTGCTATTCTTATTCCTGATACGATGGGAAGAGCGTGCGGAGGACTTTGCGCTTCTTGTCAACGGATGTATGATTTTCAGAGCGAACGGTTGAATTTTGAGTTTGAAACGTTACGACCGAAAGAGTCATGGGAACGCAAATTACGACGCTTGATGACTTATTTTGAAGAAGATACGCAATTGCGGGATATTCTTATCACCGGAGGAGATGCGCTGATGAGTCAGAATAAGACACTTCAACACATTCTGGATGCAGTATATCGAATGGCCATACGCAAACAGAAAGCGAACCTTGACCGTCCGGAGGGTGAAAAATATGCAGAACTGCAACGGGTAAGGTTAGGTTCCCGTTTACCAGCCTATTTACCGATGCGCATTAATGACGAGTTAGTGGAGATATTGCGGGAATTCAAAGAAAAGGCTTCGGCAGCCGGTGTGAAACAGTTTATTATCCAGACCCATTTCCAGACCCCATTGGAGGTGACTCCGGAAGCTAAAGAGGCTATTCGGAAGATACTTTCCGCTGGATGGATCATCACGAACCAATTGGTGTACACAGTGGCAGCTTCGCGACGAGGACATACAACACGGCTCCGACAAGTGCTTAATTCATTGGGAGTGATGTGTTACTATACTTTTTCCGTGAAGGGCTTTAATGAAAATTATGCGGTGTTCGCACCCAACAGCCGTTCGATGCAGGAACAGCAGGAGGAAAAAATATATGGCAGAATGACACCGGAACAGGCAGAAGAATTATATAAGATATTGGAAACAAAGACGGGAACAGAAAAAGATATGAAAGAAAAAGAAGAGGTTGCCAAACAGTTAAGGCGGTTCATGAGAAAACATCACTTACCTTTCCTTGCTACAGATCGCAGTGTACTGAATTTACCAGCCATCGGCAAAAGTATGACTTTCCAATTAGTGGGACTTACAGAAGAAGGGAAACGCATCCTATGTTTTGAACATGACGGAACGCGCCGCCACAGTCCGATTATTGACCGGATGGGACAAATTTATATTGTAGAGAACAAATCGTTGGCCGCTTATCTGCGCCAATTGGCTAAAATGGGAGAAGACCCGGAAGATTATGCTTCGATATGGAACTACACCAAAGGGGAAACCGAAACCCGTTTCAGTCTCTACGAATATCCGGATTTCCCCTTCCATATAACTGACAAAATGAGTAATCTGAGTATTGAAGATTAATCTTTCTCTTCTTTTACACGTATTACTATATTGGCAATAATTGCAGTCAGGCCTCCGGTAGTGATTCCCGATGAAAAGATACTTCGAATCGCTTCGGGGGCTTGTTGCAGTACGTCCGGCATTAATTCTACTCCCAAGCCAAGAGAAAGGCTGACCGCTAATACCAACGTTTCTTTACGACCGATTTCCTGAGAAGAGACAATGCGGATACCTGCGGCGGCTACCGTACCGAACATAAGCAAGGTTGCGCCACCCAGTACTGGATCGGGCATTAATGAAAAAACAGCCCCTACAATAGGGAACAAGCCCAAAAGTACAAGCATTGCAGCAATATAATAACCCACATAGCGACTGGCTACTCCAGTCAGTTGAATAATACCGTTGTTCTGCGCAAAAATAGAGTTTGGGAAGGAGTTAAAAACTCCGGCAAGGAAAGAGTTGAATCCGTCTGCCATTACTCCACCTGAAACTCGTTTCAGATAAGAATCACCTTCAATCGGAAGACCGGATATCATAGAATTGGCAGTCACGTCGCCCGTCGCTTCAATAGCCGTAATCAAGTAAACCAGCCCAATAGCTATAAAAGAGGAAACATTGAAGTCAATGCCATATTTAAAAGGTTGAGGAATATTGAAACTCATCAGCATTCCTACATTCAGAGAGCTCATATCGACTTTCCCTAAGACAAAAGCCAAACCATAACCAAGACAAAGCCCAAGAACAATGGAACTCATGCGCAGGTATTTATTTCCGCAACGATTGAAAAATAATACACTTAAAAGTACCAGTGCAGCAATAGATAGATTTTCCCAAGTTGCAAAGGTTCCGTTATCCATAGCAGAATATCCACCTCCGCAAGACACGATCCCGACTTTTATCAGGCTCAATCCGATAAGTAGCACAACAATACCGGATACTAACGGAGTGATGATATTACGCAAGTACTTAAAAGTACGGCTGACAATCATCTCGATGGGCGCGGCAGCCATACAGGAACCGAAAATTAGAGGTAATCCACCGACAAGCCCTGTGGCAATGATAGGCCCTATAAAAGAGAAACTGGTTCCCTGAATACAGAGCAGCCCCGCTCCTATCGTTCCGAAACGGCGACATTGAATGAAAGTTGATACTCCTGAAGCAAAGAGAGACATAGAGACCAGAAAACTCGTCTTCTCCACATCCAGTTTCAAAGCACTCGCAATGATAAGTGGCGGTGTAATGATGGCAACAAAGATAGCCAACAGATGTTGCAAAGCGGCAAACAGCGCATCTTTAAAAGGAGGACGGTCTTCAACACCGTAGATTAAATCTGTTTTCATTTAATTCAATGTCCATTTTAGGGCTAGTGTCGGGATTGCATAAAAGCCATCACGATTACCGAAGTTATTACTTAATTCCACTTCCGAGCCTATACTTAAGTTGAAATTCTTATTTACTCCTTTAATACGGTTCAGGTTTACCCAAAACTGTGGTTCGGTAAGGAAGATCGTTTTCCCATAATCCGTTTCCTCACGCCACCAGTCGGCAAACCCGGAGAAAGTCAGCAAGTTATGGCAAAAATTAATGTACCAAGTACCTGTCAATTGGAAATTGTTAGGTGATTTATGCTTCTGAATGTACTTATACATGGCGCTCACAGTGAAACCTTTTGAGAAAGAAGCATTGTTATAAGTATAGGTAGCACCGGCCAGATAAGCATTATTGTAAGAAAATCCTTTTGCCAAACCACCGTTATATTCGAGATGTGCGGAAAAAGGAGCTTTCCAGAATTTCAACTCACGGGCAATCTCCCAATAAGCGGAAGCTACCCCATCGGAAGTATAATCCATATCAACAAAGAAATAGGTACTTCCCCAAGCATCGGAATGGAATTTCTCTACAGTAGAAGTCAGCAAAGGACGACCTTTTAAATCTTTATCATACAGGGAACGTCCGAAATCATAATGCAACTGTATGTTTTGAGCCCGCAATCCCGACACGGGCCAAAGCAACATACAAAGAAAAAAAGCAGCAATAATCTGTTTCATGAATAAATGTGTTTTTTAATGAAAGCGCAAAATTAGTTAAACCTGCACATATACACACATTACTTACACAGATTTTTTATTCCAAACTATTATTTCCCGTGTCCCACCATAGGTATGTACCTTCGTGGTCTTCTCCATCCAAAGCTTTCACAAGGGCAGAATATTGCTCCGGATCTTCTGTTTGCAAAGTACCGGGAAAGTGAAGTCGGCGTACCATCGTCTCCGAATCTATACATCCGTTCCTGCTATGATTGAAACGTACGGGAAACAAGCGGGGATATCCCGTACGTCTTTGTTCAGCCCAAGCTTCACAGCCTTCGGGAAACATGGCAATCCACTTTTGGGTAATAATCTTCTCCAGCTTTTTCTCCTTATCATCCGACGGATTCCATTTTGGTGATACCTTACAACGAGCTTCCACATTATTCTCCGTTTCATAAGTGTCTACAAAATTTGAAGCTATCCGTTCGCTCTTCAAGTAATCTTCTACTCCATAAACACCCCATTGTTCGAAAGAAGTCATCACTCCGTTCCGATAGCAGTTTTCTTCATCTTCGTCTGTCCAACCGCGTAAAGCGGCCTCAGCACGTAAAAACCAGACTTCAGAAGCCGTCATCAGAGGTGCGTCCGTAGCCTGTGTGACCGACAATCGGGACAGCCCTGCATAATGATTATGTGCAAAACAAGTTCCCTGACGAATGCCACGATACTCTCCCTTAAACTTTTCATCCGTACAAGGAACGAAATAGGCTTTGAGTCGGGGATCACCGTATCCTGTAAGTATAGACTCCATTGAAGCATTCATATACGTTTCATTCCACACCAGATTAAGTTCTCCCAACGGATTAATATATCCCGATTTTGTAGAAACCGCAACTTTTTCCGATCCTCTCTCAAAGAAACCGTAATCATTTTCCTTTATCTTCTCTATTTCCGAACGTGCCTTGTCGGGAGCGATTGATGCAAGACGCATAGCCAAACGCAAGCGCAAAGAATTGGCAAACTTCACCCAAGAGGAATACTTGCCATCCAGCAGAATGTCAAACCGGGCGAACCCATTGGATTCCGGTTTTTCTTCTATATAACCGATAAGAGCGACAACGGCAGAATCCAGTTCATTAAAGAATTCATAATAGACCTCTTTCTGCGTATCAGGTTGATAATGCTTTTCCGCATTCGCAAAATGCCTGTAAATAATAGGACCATAGTAATCCGTTACCCGATGCATTACTTCCACTTTCAATATTTTCGTAATACCGAACAGGGCTGGATGAGTATCACGGGTAGCATTCTCCGACTGATATATCTGTGGAAAAATATACGAATACACATGTGTCCACATCGCACTGTTCCAACCATCCTGCATATTATAATCGGAATTATTGGAACCACCGTTCAGAGGTTTGGCGTCATGCATATATCCACTGAACATATCCGCATTCAAATTCTGTATCAACTGGAAAGGCCAGTTCTTCCCCTTTCCGTAATCGTAATTAAAATAAATGCCTTGTTGGATAATCCCCAGACGGATTCCATAACCATTATCATCAATGATCAGATCTTCATTCGTAATGCCGGACAGATCGGTATTATAATCGCGGAAGTTGCCCGTGCATGCTACGCAAAAAAGCCACCAGCCTATCAAATATAAATATATGTATCGTTTCTTCATTTTCCCTTTTCAGCTTTTAAAACTCACATTTCAGCGTAAAACCCAGGCTACGGGTAGTAGGCATTCCGAACACCTCGATACCTTGATTATCATTTCCTGTAGAAAGTACCAGATCCGGGTCAAAAGGTGCTTCCTTATACAAGAAACACAGATTACGGGCTACAAACGAAAGTTGCACATTCTTCAATACTTTAGTTTTCTGCATCCATTCCTTAGGGAAATTGTAACTCAGCGACACTTCACGCAAACGCAGATTAGTGGCATCGTACATATAATATTCCGTCACTCCGGCACGTCCGCCTACCACATTCTTATAGAATCCTTTCACATTGTCTATCCGTTCCCCTTCCAGCACAACATATCCTTTATCACGAGCGTCTGCTGTTATTTCCGACACTCCATAAAGATCCATTTCCGCCTGCGTTTGCGAAAGGACTTTACCGCCATAACGCCAGTCGAGCAAAAAGTAAAAACTGAATCCCTTGTAAGAAAACGTATGATTCCATCCCATTAAAAAGACCGGATTGGCATTTCCTACTTTCACCGTATTACCATCTCCTTCCACCAACGGCAGCCCTTTATGGTCTCCTTCCGTCCCATAAACAATCTTTCCCTGATCATCGCGCACAAAAGCTTTTCCATATATATCCCCGATAGAACCGCCTTTCACCAATTTCATAGCATAGCTTGAAGAAAAACTTGTAGGTCCGTAAACGAACTCCTTCAAGTCATCATGCAACTTCACAATCTTATTCTTATTGGAAGAAAAATTGAGCGACGTCTTCCATGTGAAGTCAGAAGTTAACACCGGAGTAGCATTCAGCGTAATTTCCCATCCCTTGTTTTGAATATTTCCGGCGTTCACATACCGATAAGCAAACTCATCACCGGCGAGAGCAGGAAGTTTGAAAAACTGATTATACGTGTTTGTGCGATAATAAGTCAGGTTAATTCCCAAACGGTGTCGGAAGAACTTCCATTCCGTTCCGAATTCCATAGCATGAGTCATTTCCGGTTCCATTTCTTTAAAAGGCGCAGCATCATTTGCCTGTACTTCACCACCGGCATTGACGTGCGAAGTGGAATTTGTGATGTACAGAGGGATATCATTTCCCACTTTACTGTAAGCCCCGCGTAGTTTTGCAAAAGAAATCCATTCGGGCAATTTCAGCCATTTATCAAGCAGTATAGAAAGGCCGACGGACGGATAAGCAAACCCTGATTTCTCATGCTTGGTATAGGACAACGTGGACGACCAGTCATTACGGGCTGTCAAATCAAGAAATATCTTTTCCTTATAACCTATCTGAGCCGTACCGAAAAATGATTGCAACTGCCGGTGTGCATCTATCTTCTGATCAATACTGGCAGAGCTGTTCATCACGATATTGGCAATATTAAACACATTGGCGTATTTCAAAGAAGCATTCTTCGAGTCGTAACGGGTTGAGTTCACCACCTTATCATTGATACTGCCGCCAATAGCCGCATCCAGAGTAAAATCACCCCATGTTTTCTTAAACATAGCCATCACGTCACCATACATCTGCGTTTCCTGATAGTCCATCTCAAGATAACGCCCGTTCACTCCGCATAAAGCAGTTGCGGTAGAAGCATAGAATTTCTGACGCAATTTGTCAGCCCAATAATCCATATTGCCACGTGCTTGTATCGTCAGCCAACCATTCACTTTGAAAGTGGCGGAAAGAGCAAGAATGACACGTGTGCGTGTTTCCTTGCTTTGGATACGATTCACTATCCAATATGGATTCTGCTCAAAATCTTCGGTAAACGTATGCCAATTCTGCACATTCAAATTACGCTCTTCATTATAAGTTTCAAAATGCTCCTTATAATAAGACAGATCTTCGCCACGCGGAAAACGGTAAAGCCCTACTAACGGATTCATATAGAAACCTCCTGAGACGGGCTTATTCTCAACCGTTTGTTTCATGACATTGACATTGCCATCCAACTTCAGACGTTTGTTGAACATGGCAGCCGTTTCACGCAGATTGATGTTATGCTTCTTTAATTTATTCCCTTCAATAATGCCTCGTCCGGTAGTATTGGCATAAGAGAAATAAGTTTGCAGATTTTCATTTCCGTGACTGACGGATACGGAAGTCATGGAAGTAAGTCCGGTACGGAAAAAATCATTCAGATTATCATGCACCTCCAAACTTTCCTTTTCACCCCAACTATCTATCACATCACTCACCCCATAGCTATTTTGCATCTGGGGTAAACTGAAAGCCTTTTCAAAAGTAAGTCCGGTAGAGAAGTGGATACTTCTTTTCCCTGTAGAATTTCCTTTTTTGGTAGTGATCAGGATTACTCCATTGGCAGCCAAACTTCCATACAAAGCCGCTGCCGGGGCGCCTTTCAAGATACTGATACTTTCTACATCCTCCGGATTCAGATTGGAGATACCATCACCTCCATCTCGGTTTCCGGCATTTGCCGTTCCGCCAATCGCCGAATAAGCCTGTTCCGGAGAAGTGTTGGACATCGGCACACCGTCTATTACATAAAGCGGCTGATTATCTCCGGATACCGAACGGACTCCCCGAAGAGTAATTTTGGCAGAACCACCCATACCGGAAGAATTCTTGTTGACCTGCACTCCTGCAGCTTTTCCGACAAGGGCTGTTATCATATTTATCTCCTTTAGCCGATTCAGTTCTTCCCCTTTTATTTTCTGAGTCGAATAGGCCAAAGTAGATTCATCCTTTTCAAGCCCTAGAGCAGTCACAATTACATTATCAAGCATGACCGTATTTTCTCGAAGGGAGATTTCAAGCATTGCCCTACCCGCTACTTTGACTTCCACTGTCTCATAACCGATAAAGGAAACTTGCAGAATAGCGTTATCCGGAACGGACAAAAAGAAGCTACCATCTATATCACTGACAGTTCCGTTCGCTCCTCCTTTCTCACGAATGGTTGCCCCGATAAGCGGCTCACCGTTGGTATCGACAACACGTCCCCTTACCGTTGCCGTCGCATTATCCGTAGGGGTTTCTATGGTTTCTATAAACGTAACTTGTTCCGAAGCGTAACCATTCTCGCTTAAAAAGAAGAATGAACTCAATAAACAACTTACAACAACTTGAACTCTCAATGATATTATAAAAGACTGTCTGTTCATTATGCCACAAAAATACGTAAATATTTTATATATTGCATTTTTTCACATTGATTTTGAACGAAATAAACATTATCACTATTTTTGCATGAAATTAAAATGATACATAATGATAGAAATCGAGAAACATCCACTAGAACCATTTCTTCCGGCAAAAGCCAAACTGCTAATGCTGGGAAGTTTTCCACCGCAGAAAAAGCGTTGGTCTATGGACTTCTATTACCCGAACCTGAATAATGATATGTGGCGTATTTTCGGTGTGTTGTTTTTTAATGACAAAGACTACTTTCTAAATCCTACACGGAAAGCGTTTTGCCGTGAACGGATTATAGACTTTCTAAATGAGAAAGGAATTGCACTGTTCGATACGGCCTCATCCGTTCGCCGACTACAAGACAATGCGTCCGATAAGTTTCTGGAGGTTGTGGAAGCCACCGATATTGCCGCAATGCTTCGTCGGCTTCCCGAATGTAAGGCCATCGTTACTACCGGTCAGAAAGCTACCGACACACTCCGGCAACAATTGGATGTAGAAGAACCGAAAGTCGGTGATTATTCGGAGTTTGTTTTTGAGAAACGTGCAATGAGGCTGTATCGTATGCCTTCATCGTCGCGAGCATACCCATTGGCATTGGATAAGAAAGCGGCTGCCTATCGAATCATGTATCAGGATTTACAGTTACTACCCTAAATGTGAAACAACAAATATCAAATAATAAATTAGAAATGAGTATGACACCTTTATTTTTGCAGTACCCGGCATGCAGCACATGCCAAAAAGCCAAAAAGTGGTTAACAGAAAATAACATTGAGTATACAAACCGGTTGATTGTAGAAGAAAATCCTACAATAGAAGAGCTAAAAGCATGGATTCCCCGTAGCGGTCTACCTATAAAGAAATTCTTCAACACTAGCGGACTCGTTTATAAAGAGCTGAAACTGAGTGAGAAGTTGCCAAGCATGAGCGAAGAGGAACAAATAGAACTGCTGGCAACAAACGGTAAGTTGGTGAAACGTCCTCTAGTAGTAACAGACAGTTTGGTATTGGTCGGTTTCAAGCCCGACGAATGGGAAAAATTAAAATAGTTCAAAACTTATTTACCCGAATGTTTGGAGATTCAGAAGTTTCTACTACCTTTGCAGCCGCAAACACGGGAGTAGCTCAGTTGGTAGAGCACCGGTCTC
>USPQ01000088.1 GCA_900556625.1 uncultured Bacteroides sp.
CGTCACGCCGATGGTACTGCGTAACAGTGGGAGAGTAGGTAGCCGCCGTTTTTTAAGAAGCCCCTTGATTCAGCAACGAATCAAGGGGCTTTCTGTTTTTTTTAGTCTTTGATATATCCGTTTGAGTGTCCCGTTTGTCCGTTTCGGTATTTGTTTGTTTTCATCTCTCTTTTAGATTCACTATATTTGCTTTCTCGTTTGAGTAATATAAATGTCATTTTGTTATACGAAAAGGGAAAAAATGGAATAAAATTGGTATATAACTGTGATTTTTTTGCAAGGTTACCTTTTTTCTTTCCATCTTTCTCTTTTTTATCAAATTGATTTTTGTAAATTTGGCGAGAATCTAAGAAAGGTACACAATTAATATAGTAATAATACTAAATACTCCTGTTGATATGGAAAACAAAATTCAAGAGTTGACCGATAAGATTTATCGTGAAGGCGTGGAAAAAGGAAACGAAGAAGCGCAGAGACTTATCGCGAATGCTCAGGAAGAAGCAAAAAAAATTATTGAGGATGCACGCAAAGAGGCAGAATCAATCGTTAATTCCTCTCGTAAATCTGCTGACGAATTGGTGGAAAATACAAAATCAGAGTTAAAACTGTTTGCCGGTCAGGCTGTAAATGCACTCAAATCTGAGGTTGCTACTATGGTAACTGACAAGTTAGTAACTGCTTCTGTGAAGGACTTCGCTCAGGATAAAGATTATCTGAATGCGTTTATCGTTGCATTGGCTTCAAAATGGAGTGTGGATGAACCCATTGTTATTTCCACTGCCGATGCGGAATCACTGAAAAAGTATTTTGCAGCTCACGCAAAAGCATTGTTGGATAAGGGAGTGACTATACAGCAGGTGAACGGTATCAAGACTTTATTCACTGTTTCTCCGGCGGACGGTTCTTATAAAGTGAACTTCGGAGAAGAAGAATTCATGAATTACTTCAAAGCTTTCTTGCGTCCCCAGTTAGTAGAAATGCTATTTTAAAAAAGCGACTATGAGTAGTAAGTACTATTACTTAGTAGCAGGTTTGCCGGAGCTTTCGCTGGAAGACAGTAAACTGAGCTACACAGTAGCTGATTTTAAAACTGAAATCTACAACGGATTGTCTGCTTCAGACCGGAGGTTGATCGACTTGTTTTATCTGAAGTTTGATAATGCTAATGTGTTGAAACTTCTCAAAGATAAAGAAGCGGAAATAGACAAACGGGGAAACTACTCTGCCGGAGAACTTATCGAATATATTTCTATTCTAAGGGAAGGCGGAGAAATCAGTCCGAAAGATTTCCCGGCTTATCTTTCTACATTTATCGTTGATTATTTGAATACACCGGCTGAAAGTACGGTATTGCAGGAAGATTATTTGGCTGCATTGTATTACGAATATGCTATGAGATGTGGAAATAAATTTGTTTCCGCCTGGTTTGAATTCAACCTCAACATCAATAATATTCTTGTTGCATTTACCTGTCGTAAATTCAAGTGGGATATTGCCTCCAATATTGTAGGAAACACGGAGGTATGCGAGGCATTACGTACATCGAGCGCCCGTGATTTCGGACTGTCCGGTGAGGTGGATGTTTTTGAGTCGTTGGTGAAAATCAGTGAGATTACAGAATTGGTGGAACGTGAGAAGAAGCTCGACACTTTGCGGTGGAACTGGATGGAAGATGCTACCTTCTTCGATTATTTCACCATTGAACGTATTTTCGCTTTCTTGTTAAAGCTGGAAATGATTGAACGGTGGATTTCATTGGATAAGGAAAGAGGAAATCAATTGTTCAGGAGTATCATCGAATCACTAAAGAACGAAGTGCAGATTCCTGCAGAATTCAGATAATAAATTATTAAAAATATATGGCAACAAAAGGAACTGTTAGTGGCGTTATTGCCAACATGGTGACCCTCGTCGTTGACGGACCGGTAGCTCAGAATGAGATTTGTTATATCTCGACCGGCGGCGATAAGTTGATGGCGGAGGTGATTAAGGTTGTAGGTTCACATGTATATGTCCAGGTGTTTGAAAGTACACGTGGACTGAAGGTGGGTGCTGAAGCCGAATTTACAGGACACATGCTCGAAGTGACGTTAGGTCCGGGTATGTTATCGAAAAACTACGACGGTCTGCAAAATGACCTTGACAAAATGGATGGCGTTTTCCTGAAAAGAGGACAATATACATATCCATTGGATAAAGAGCGTGTATGGCACTTCGTACCGTTGGTAAATGCAGGTGATAAAGTGCAGGCTTCCGCATGGCTGGGGCAGGTGGACGAGAACTTTCAGCCGTTGAAGATGATGGCTCCGTTCACGATGAAAGGAACGGCTACCGTGAAAACAATCATGCCGGAAGGTGATTATAAGATAGAAGATACGATTGCAGTCTTGACAGATGAGGAAGGAAACGATATTCCTGTTACTATGATTCAGAGATGGTCGGTGAAACGTGCCATGACGAACTATAAGGAAAAGCCGCGTCCTTTCAAATTGTTGGAGACGGGGGTACGTGTAATCGATACATTGAATCCGATTGTGGAAGGTGGTACCGGCTTTATTCCCGGACCCTTCGGTACAGGTAAGACCGTACTTCAGCATGCCATTTCCAAACAGGCGGAAGCGGATATCGTAATTATTGCAGCTTGTGGTGAACGTGCCAATGAGGTGGTGGAAATCTTTACGGAGTTCCCGGAACTGGTTGACCCGCATACCGGACGTAAGTTGATGGAACGTACCATTATCATAGCTAATACTTCCAATATGCCGGTGGCTGCCCGCGAGGCTTCCGTATATACAGCAATGACACTGGCGGAATATTATCGTTCAATGGGACTGAAGGTTCTGTTGATGGCTGACTCAACTTCCCGTTGGGCGCAGGCTCTGCGTGAGATGTCCAACCGTATGGAGGAGTTGCCTGGTCCGGATGCTTTCCCGATGGATATTTCGGCTATCATCTCCAACTTCTACGGTCGTGCGGGATATGTGAAACTGAACAATGACGAAACAGGTTCGATTACTTTCATCGGTACGGTATCTCCTGCCGGTGGTAACTTGAAAGAGCCTGTGACTGAAAATACGAAGAAAGTAGCACGTTGTTTCTATGCTTTGGAACAGGACCGTGCCGATAAGAAACGTTATCCGGCTGTGAATCCGATCGATTCTTATTCTAAATATATCGAATATCCGGAATTTGAAGCATACATCAAAGAGCACATCAACGGTGCATGGATTGGTAAGGTCAATGAACTGAAAACACGTTTGCAGCGTGGTAAAGAGATTGCCGAGCAGATCAATATTCTTGGTGACGATGGTGTACCGGTAGAATATCACGTTATTTTCTGGAAATCGGAATTGATCGACTTTGTTATTCTGCAGCAGGATGCATTCGACGAAATTGATGCGGTAACTCCGATGGAACGTCAGGAAGATATTCTGAACATGGTAATTGACATTTGTCATACGGAGTTTGAATTTGATAACTTCAACGAAGTAATGGATTACTTCAAGAAGATGATTAATATCTGTAAGCAGATGAACTATTCTAAGTTCAAGTCTGAGCAGTATGAAGGATTCCGGCAACAACTGAAAGAACTGATTGCCGAAAGAAGTATCAATTCATAATCTTAAATTTATAATTTTTAATTATCAAAGATGGCAACAAAAGCTTTTCAAAAGATATATACCAAGATTACTCAGATTACCAAAGCTACCTGTTCGCTGAAAGCGACGGGAGTAGGGTATGACGAGCTTGCCACTGTGGATGGTAAACTGGCGCAGGTGGTTAAGATTGCCGGTGACGATGTCACTTTGCAGGTATTTGAGGGTACGGAAGGTATTCCGACCAATGCCGAAGTAGTGTTTCTCGGAAAATCACCGACATTGAAAGTAAGTGAGCAGTTGGCAGGACGTTTCTTCAATGCTTTCGGTGATCCGATCGACGGAGGACCGGAAATTGAAGGCCAGGAAGTGGAGATTGGCGGACCTTCTGTGAATCCGGTTCGACGTAAACAGCCGTCGGAACTGATTGCAACAGGTATTGCCGGTATCGATTTGAACAATACGTTGGTGTCCGGTCAGAAGATTCCGTTCTTCGCCGACCCGGACCAGCCTTTCAACCAGGTTATGGCAAACGTGGCGTTGCGTGCCGAAACGGATAAGATTATTCTCGGCGGTATGGGTATGACGAATGATGACTACCTGTACTTTAAGAATGTGTTCTCTAATGCCGGTGCGCTCGATCGTATCGTGAGTTTTATGAATACGACCGAGAATCCTCCGGTGGAACGTCTGTTGATTCCGGATATGGCATTGACTGCAGCCGAGTATTTCGCTGTAAACAATAATGAGAAAGTCTTGGTACTGTTGACGGATATGACCAGTTACGCCGATGCGTTGGCTATCGTATCCAACCGTATGGATCAGATTCCTTCGAAAGACTCTATGCCGGGTTCGCTTTATTCGGATTTGGCAAAGATTTACGAAAAAGCGGTGCAGTTCCCTTCCGGTGGTTCAATTACTATTATCGCAGTGACTACGTTGTCCGGTGGAGATATTACACACGCTGTACCTGATAATACGGGTTACATCACCGAAGGTCAGTTGTTCTTGCGTCGTGACAGTGATATCGGTAAGGTTATTGTTGACCCGTTCCGTTCATTGTCTCGTTTGAAACAGTTGGTTACCGGAAAAAAGACGCGTAAAGACCATCCACAGGTGATGAATGCCGCTGTACGTCTGTATGCCGACGCTGCTAACGCCAAGACAAAGATGGAAAACGGTTTCGACTTGACGAACTACGACGAGCGTACGCTGGCTTTTGCAAAAGATTATTCCAATCAGTTGTTGGCTATCGATGTCAATCTGGATACTACTGAAATGCTGGATGTGGCTTGGGGCTTGTTCGGCAAGTACTTCCGTCCGGAAGAAGTAAATATCAAGAAAGACTTGGTGGATCAATACTGGCCAAAAGGCGAATAATAATAAACTTGTAATTAATAATTTATAATTAGTAATTGACAACGTGGCTATAAAGTTTCAATATAACAAGACCTCTCTTCAGCAGCTCGAAAAGCAACTGAAAGTGCGGGTGCGCACGCTTCCTATCATCAAGAATAAGGAAAGCGCCCTCCGCATGGAAGTGAAACGCTGTAAAACGGAAGCTGCCGATCTGGAGGATAGGCTCGAAGAACAGATTCAAGCCTATGAAGCCATGTTCGCCCTTTGGAATGAGTTTGATGCTTCATTAATAAAGGTGAATGATGTTCATCTTGGCGTGAAGAAAATTGCGGGTGTGCGCGTGCCGTTGCTCGAAAATGTAGAGTTCGAGATACGTCCGTACAGTATGTTTAACGCTCCCAAATGGTATGCCGACGGTATACACTTGTTGGAAGAGCTTGCACATACGGCCATTGAACGTGAATTTATGCTCGCCAAGCTGAATTTGTTAGAACATGCAAGGAAAAAGACCACTCAGAAAGTGAATCTTTTTGAGAAGGTACAGATACCGGGCTATCAGGATGCATTGCGAAAGATCAAGCGATTTATGGAAGATGAAGAGAATCTGTCGAAGTCTTCGCAAAAGATCATGAAGTCCCATCAGGAAAAAAGGAAGGAGGTAGAGGCATGATTACGAAAATGAAGAAACTCACATTCCTGGTTTATCACAAGGAGTACGAAGATTTTCTGAACAGTCTGCGTGAACTTGGTGTAGTCCACATTGTGGAAAAACAGCAAGGGGTTGCCGATAACACGGAACTGCAGGAGAATATCCGTCTTTCCAACCGCCTGGCAGCTACAATGAAGTTGCTCCAGAATCAGAAGCATGAGAAGAATGCCGTGATTGCAACGGAAGGTGGAACAGCCGGACGCGGGATGCAAGTGTTGGATGAAGTGGATACTTTGCAAACGGAACACGGGAAGTTGTCTCAACAGCTACAAAGCTATGCGAAAGAAAAAGAAGCGTTGGAAGCGTGGGGAAACTTTGAGCCGACAGATATTCAGAAATTGAAAGATGCTGGTTATGTGATCGGTTTTTATAGCTGCTCGGAAGGAAACTACAAAGAAGAGTGGGAGACGGAATACAATGCGATGATTGTGAACCGTATTTCTTCCAAAGTATTCTTTGTCACGGTAACGAAAGCCGGACAGGAGGTGGACTTGGATGTGGAGCAGGCAAAACTTCCAGCATACTCTTTGGCACGCCTTGAAACGATGTATGATACGACGGAACAGGCGATCGAAGAGAATGAGAAGAAGCTCGTTGCATTGTCTGAGACGGAAATTCCTTCTTTGAAGGCTGCCTTGAAAGAATTGCAGGGACAGATTGAATTCTCTAAAGTCGTGCTGAGTTCCGAACAGGCCGCCGGTGATAAACTGATGTTGATTGAAGGATGGGCTCCTGCATTCAGTCAAGTGGAAATCGAGGCTTACCTGAATGACGCACATGTGTATTATGAAATTACTGATCCGGTTCCGGGCGATAATGTTCCTATCCGATTGAACAACAAAGGATTCTTTGCCTGGTTTGAACCGATTTGTAAATTGTATATGCTTCCGAAATATAATGAGCTGGACTTGACACCGTTCTTTGCTCCGTTCTTTATGATTTTCTTTGGACTTTGTCTAGGAGATTCGGGATATGGTTTATTTCTGTTCTTGGGAGCTACGGCATATCGGTTGATAGCGAAGAAACTGACTCCGTCTACAAAATCAATCTTGTCATTGATACAAGTATTGGCTGTTTCGACCTTCTTCTGCGGTTTGCTGACGGGTACGTTCTTCGGAGCGAATATTTACGATCTGGACTGGCCTATCGTTCAACGTTTGAAACACGCTGTTCTGATGGATAACAATGATATGTTCCAGTTGTCGTTGATTTTGGGTGCTGTCCAGATTTTGTTCGGCATGGTGCTGAAAGCGGTAAATCAGACGATTCAGTTTGGCTTCAAATATGCGGTGGCGACAATAGGATGGATTATTTTGTTGGTTTCGATGGCTGTTTCGGCTCTGTTACCGGAAGTAATGCCGATGGGAGGCACAGTGCACCTTATCATTCTGGGAATTTCGGCTGCTATGATCTTCCTTTACAACAGTCCGGGAAAGAACATTTTCCTGAATATCGGACTGGGGTTGTGGGATTCGTACAATATGGCTACCGGTTTGTTGGGTGATGTCCTGTCATACGTCCGTCTGTTTGCTCTCGGACTTTCCGGAGGTATTCTGGCAGGAGTGTTCAACAGTCTGGCAGTAGGTATGAGTCCGGATAATGTAATAGCAGGTCCTATCGTGATGGTACTGATATTCGTTATCGGTCATGCCATCAATATCTTTATGAATGTACTCGGTGCAATGGTTCACCCGATGCGTCTGACGTTTGTCGAGTTTTTCAAGAATTCCGGATACGAAGGAGGCGGTAAAGAGTACAAACCTTTTAAAAATTAAAAATTAATATTTTAAGAATTAAACAATAAAAATAGAATAAGATTATGGAAATGAATTTGTTTATTGCCTATATTGGCATCGCGGTTATGGTTGGTTTGTCGGGCATTGGTAGTGCTTACGGAGTAACTATTGCAGGTAACGCTGCTATCGGAGCATTGAAAAAGAACGACAGTGCATTCGGTAACTTCCTTGTATTGACAGCCCTTCCGGGTACACAGGGACTTTACGGTTTTGCCGGTTATTTTATGTTCCAAACTATTTTTGGTATTTTAACTCCTGAGATTACAGCTATTCAGGCGTCTGCCGTTTTGGGTGCAGGTATTGCTTTAGGCTTGGTGGCTTTGTTCTCGGCTATCCGTCAAGGACAGGTTTGTGCAAACGGTATCGCTGCTATCGGTCAGGGACACAATGTATTTAGCAACACATTGATTCTTGCTGTATTCCCGGAACTTTATGCTATCGTTGCTCTAGCTGCAACCTTCTTGATCGGTAGTGCATTAGCATAATTTTTTCTGCAGGAATATTCCTAATAAAAAACATTCAATCCCCCTGTATATGGAGCTTTGCATATGCAGGGGGATATTCTTTTTTTACTGGATGAGGTTCTTTCTTTCTTCTTCTTAACTCATCTTTTTTGCATAAAGTATTATTTTTCAAAGAATAATGTGTACTTTTGCACCCGCATACTAAAAAGAGTTTTAATATATTATATGGTAAAAGATTTATTAACCCCCGATTATATCTTCGAGTCCAGCTGGGAAGTATGTAATAAAGTAGGAGGGATATATACGGTCTTGTCGACCCGGGCAAATACATTGCAGGAAAAGTTTCGTGACAGAATTTTTTTCATAGGTCCCGATGTGTGGCAAGGAAAGGAAAACCCTCTGTTCATCGAGTCGGATAATCTGTGTGCTGCTTGGAAGAAGCATGCGCTTGAGAAAGATGAACTTTCTGTTCGTGTCGGACGATGGAATATCCCCGGTGAACCCATAGTCATTCTTGTTGATTTCCAACCTTTTTTTGAGAAAAAGAACGATATATACACTGAAATGTGGAATCGTTATCAAGTAGATTCGTTGCACGCTTATGGCGATTACGACGAAGCTTCCATGTTTTCGTACGCTGCGGGAAAAGTGGTAGAGAGTTTCTATCGTTATAACTTGACAGAGACGGATAAGGTGGTATACCAGGCTCACGAATGGATGACCGGAATGGGAGCGCTTTATGTACAGGAAGCTGTGCCTGAGGTGGCTACTATTTTTACAACCCACGCTACTTCTATCGGCCGTTCAATTGCTGGTAACAACAAACCGTTGTATGATTATCTATTTGCTTACAATGGTGACCAGATGGCTCAGGAACTGAATATGCAGTCGAAGCATTCGATTGAAAAGCAGACAGCGCATTATGTGGATTGCTTTACGACAGTAAGCGAAATTACCAACAACGAATGTAAGGAATTGCTGGATAAACCGGCAGATGTAATCCTTATGAACGGTTTCGAGGATGACTTTGTGCCGAAAGGAGGTACATTCACCGGAAAGCGTAAACGTGCGCGTACCTTGATGTTGAATGTAGCGAACAAATTGTTGGGAACAAATCTGGGCGATGATACGTTAATTGTGGGAACCAGTGGAAGATATGAGTTTAAGAATAAGGGAATCGACGTATTTCTGGAATCGTTGAACCGCCTGAACAGGGATAAGAACTTGCATAAGAATGTGCTGGCGTTTATCAATGTCCCCGGTTGGGTAGGTGATCCGCGTGAAGATTTGCAGGAACGTCTGAAAAGTAAGAAGAGTTTTGATACTCCGCTTGAAGTGCCGTTCATTACCCATTGGCTGCATAACATGACGCATGACCAGGTGTTGGATATGCTGAAATATCTTGGAATGGGCAACCGTCCGGAGGATAAAGTGAAGGTGGTATTCGTTCCTTGCTACTTGGATGGTCGTGACGGTATCATGAATAAGGATTATTATGATATATTGCTCGGACAGGATTTGAGCGTATATGCTTCTTATTATGAACCGTGGGGGTATACTCCGTTGGAAAGCGTTGCATTCCATGTGCCGACAATCACTACAGATCTGGCCGGATTCGGACTTTGGGTAAATAGCCTGAAGAACCAACGAGGCATTAACGATGGAGTGGAGGTGCTGCGCCGTTCGGACTATAATTATTCGGAAGTGGCGGATGGTATTAAAGATACAATTACACTATTTGCCGATAAGACAGAAAAAGAAGTGAAGGAAATCCGCAAGCGTGCCGCAGAAGTAGCGGAACAGGCTTTGTGGAAACACTTTATACAATATTATTATGAGGCTTATGACATTGCTTTGCGCAATGCAATGAAGCGTCAACTTAGTTAAGAGAAAATTTATTATCAATAAGTTAATTAAAAAACATTATGAAAATCAAAGTTAGTAATGTGAATATTCCCAACTGGAAAGAGGTTACTGTGAAATCACGTATACCGGTAGAGTTGGAGAAGTTGTCTGAAATTGCACGCAACATTTGGTGGGCATGGAATTTTGAAGCGACAGAACTGTTTAGAGATCTAGATCCGGAACTTTGGAAAGAATGTGGACAGAACCCTGTGCTGTTGTTGGAACGCATGAGCTATGAAAAGCTGGAAGCTTTGACAAAAGACAAGGTGATTCTGAGAAGGATGAATGAAGTTTATACGAAATTTAGAGACTACATGGATGTGAAGCCGGATAGCCAGCGTCCTTCTGTTGCCTATTTCAGTATGGAATATGGTCTGAGCAGTGTCCTGAAAATATATTCCGGTGGTCTGGGTGTATTGGCCGGTGACTATCTGAAAGAAGCTTCCGACAGCAATGTTGATTTGTGTGCGGTAGGTTTCTTGTATCGCTACGGTTACTTTACGCAAACTTTGTCTATGGATGGACAGCAGATTGCTAATTATGAAGCACAGAACTTCGGACAGCTTCCTATCGACCGTGTGCTCGATGCAGACGGCAAGCCATTGGTAGTAGACGTTCCTTATCTGGATTATTATGTTCATGCTAACGTGTGGCGTGTAAATGTAGGACGTATCTCTCTGTATCTGCTGGATACGGATAATGAAATGAACAGCGAGTTCGACCGTCCTATCACTCACCAGCTCTATGGTGGGGATTGGGAAAACCGTTTGAAACAGGAAATCCTGTTGGGTATCGGTGGTATCCTGACTTTGAAAGCACTAGGTATCAAGAAAGATATTTATCATTGTAACGAGGGACACGCTGCACTGATCAATGTTCAACGCATCTGTGATTATGTAGCTACCGGATTGACTTTCAATCAAGCTATCGAGTTGGTTCGTGCTTCTTCTCTTTATACGGTTCACACTCCGGTTCCTGCCGGTCACGACTATTTCGATGAAGGTCTGTTTGGCAAATATATGGGTGGTTATCCTGCTAAAATGGGTATCACTTGGGACGACCTGATGGATTTGGGACGTAACAATGCCGGTGACAAGGGCGAACGTTTCTGTATGTCTGTTTTTGCTTGCAATACTTCTCAGGAGGTGAACGGTGTAAGCTGGCTGCACGGCAAAGTGTCTCAGGAAATGTTCTCTTCTATCTGGAAAGGTTACTTCCCGGAAGAAAGCCATGTGGGATATGTGACGAATGGTGTTCACTTCCCGACTTGGAGCGCAACGGAATGGAAGAAATTGTACTTTAAATATTTCAATGAAAACTTCTGGTTCGACCAGTCTAATCCTAAGATTTGGGAAGCTATCTACAATGTGCCTGATGAGGAGATCTGGCAGACTCGTATGACCATGAAGAATAAGTTGGTTGACTACATCCGTAAGTCATTCCGCGATACTTGGCTGAAGAATCAGGGAGATCCTTCGCGTATCGTTTCATTGATGGATAAAATCAATCCAAATGCATTGCTGATCGGTTTCGGTCGTCGTTTTGCTACTTACAAGCGTGCGCATCTGTTGTTCACCGACTTGGAACGTCTTTCTAAGATTGTGAACAATCCTGACTATCCGGTTCAGTTCCTGTTTACAGGTAAGGCTCATCCGCACGATGGAGCAGGACAGGGTTTGATTAAGCGTATTATCGAGATCTCTCGCCGTCCGGAATTTTTGGGTAAGATTATCTTCCTCGAAAACTACGATATGCAGTTGGCTCGTCGTTTGGTTTCCGGAGTTGATATCTGGTTGAATACTCCGACTCGTCCGTTGGAAGCATCCGGTACATCCGGTGAAAAAGCCTTGATGAATGGTGTTGTTAACTTCTCTGTATTAGACGGATGGTGGCTGGAAGGTTACCGTGAAGGTGCAGGTTGGGCGTTGACTGAAAAACGTACTTACCAGAATCAGGAACATCA
>USPQ01000089.1 GCA_900556625.1 uncultured Bacteroides sp.
TAATTAATTGAGAATAAATTAGTTATACAAAAAACATGAGAATATGAGATATGAAACTGAAAAATCTTTTCTGGTAGAAAACTAAGTTCAAGTTATAAATGCGACACCTCCTAATTTTATAAATTGAATTCAGCAGCAAATAAAAGTGAAACAACTCATTTCCAGCGAGCCCCACTTAAGACTCATCAGCCCACGCCGTTTTGACAAGACAAGCCTTGTACAAAAAAGTAACGAAGGGACTGCCAATCCCCGTGCCACAGCTAAACTTACAGTTAGTGACAGATACTGAAGACTTAGCTTCACATTTGCTAAGACTGATACTCCGGCAATACCCTTTAGAATGTTTAAAACATCTTCTTACAAAGCCTGGGTATAGTTTCTTTCAGCACTACCGAAGGTACGTGGAAATTCTCTCTTAACTTCCTCTTTTTTCAGATTTTATATTCTTCTATCTTCCGATACAACGTAGTAAGCCCAATTTTCAGCAGACGGGCAGCTTCCGTCTTATTGCCTTTCGTATACTCCAACACTCGTGCAATATGTCTTTTTTCCATAGCTGCCAATTCAAAATTCCCGGCATTATCATCCGAGCATTCGTAATGATTGTTCTGAATCTCCAAAGGAAGGTCACATACATCCAACCGTCCGCCTTCACAGACAATCAGGCTGCGCTCAATCACATTCCTCAATTCACGGATATTGCCCTTCCAAGGTTGTTGTTCCAAGGCTTCCAGAAAAGCGGGAGTCGTTGACGGCATACGAAAGGCACTCGGAGAAACTTTTGGCAAAGGCAGTAGCCAAGATCTTAATATCGCCGGCACGTTCGCGAAGTGAAGGAAGATGCACCTGAAACACGGAAAGACGATAAAACAAGTCTTCACGGAAATGTCCCACCCTGATTTCTTCCTGCAAATTGCGGTTGGTGGCAGCGATGATACGCACGTTTACTCTTGTAGGTTTCGTGTCACCGATCTTTATATATTCGCCCGTTTCGAGGATACGCAATAGCTTGGCTTGCAGTTCAAAAGCCATTTCGCCTATTTCGTCCAGAAAGATAGTCCCATTGTTAGCTTCTTCAAAAAGCCCTTTCTTATCTTTCAATGCTCCGGTAAATGAACCGGCTCTGTGACCGAACATTTCACTCTCCAACAGTTCTTTGCTGAAAGAAGAACAGTTGACCGCTACGAAATTCTGTTTACTCCGTTTGCTGCTGTAATGTATGGCTTGCGCAAAGACTTCTTTTCCGGTTCCGGTTTCTCCGGTCAATAGTACCGGGACATCAGTCACCGAAACTTTCTGAGCCAGCAGTACGGCCTCTTTCAAAGCTTTCGATTCGCCCAAAATAGAATCAAACGAATACATCTGCCCCACCTTCTTTTCGAGTTTTTCGAGCCGGACATTCATTTTTGCTTTCTCTACGGCACGACTAATCAGCGGGATAATCTTGTTGTTATCATCGCCTTTGGTTATATAATCGAATGCACCGTTCTTGATAGCCTGTACCCCATCAGGAATATTGCCGTGGGCAGTAAGAAGAATCACTTCGACGTTAGGAGCTAACTTTTTAATGTTCAGCACCAAGTCTACCCCATTTCCATCAGGAAGAAAGACATCGCATAGCGCCACATCAGGCGATTGTGTCTCCAACTGTTTGAGAGCAGCCTTGCAGTCGCCGGCCTGACATACTTCATAGCCCTCCAGTCCCAGCATACGCGCCAACAGGCTACGAATCTGAACTTCATCGTCAATAACAAGAATTTTACTCATAATTTACCTATATTAAAAATAGAAGAATGAAAACAGGGTGCGCAAATATAAGTTTTTTCCGTGAATCCATGAACATTTCTTTCATACTGTTGTTATTTCCACAGGAAACTATTTACACCAAAAACAGAATATATGAAAGTTATTATCATCGGAGGTGTTGCAGGAGGAGCTACCACTGCCGCCCGAATCAGACGAGTAGACGAAGCCGCAGAAATTATCCTTATGGAAAAAGGAAAGTATATATCTTATGCTAATTGCGGGCTGCCTTATTATATAGGAGGAGTGATTGAGGAACGAGAGAAATTATTCGTGCAGACTCCCGAAGCATTCTCCACACGATTTCGTGTTGACGTGCGTACGGAAAATGAAGTGATCTTCATCGACCGGAAAAGAAAAACCGTTACTGTCCGCCGCAGCAGCGAGGACACTTATCAGGAAAGTTACGACAAACTACTTATTTCCACCGGTGCCTCCCCCGTACGTCCTCCCCTGCCGGGAATCGACCTGAACGGAATCTTCACATTAAGAAATGTAGCGGACACGGATCGGATTAAAGAATATATCAATACCCATGCCCCCCGAAGAGCCGTTGTCATCGGAGCCGGATTTATCGGACTCGAAATGGCAGAAAACCTGCACGCACAAGGAGCAAAAGTTTCAATTGTAGAAATGGGAAATCAGGTAATGGCCCCCATTGATTTCTCCATGGCTTCGCTTGTTCACCAACATTTAATGGAAAAAGGAGTAAATCTGTATCTGGAACAAGCCGTAGCCTCTTTCGAAAGAGAAGGGAAAGGACTGAAAGTTATTTTCAAGAACGGACAGTCCGTTCCTGCCGATATTGTCATCCTATCTATCGGCGTGCGTCCGGAAACGAATCTGGCACGGGCTACCGAACTGACAATCGGCGAAGCCGGAGGCATCGCTGTGAATGACTATCTACAAACTTCCGATGAATCGATTTATGCGATCGGCGACGCTATCGAATTCCGCCACCCGATTACGGGCAAACCGTGGCTCAACTATCTGGCCGGACCTGCCAATCGACAGGGACGTATCGTAGCCGACAATATCCTAGGCGCCAAAATTCCTTATGAGGGTTCGATCGGTACTTCAATCGCAAAGGTATTCGATCTGACGGTCGCTTCTACCGGTTTACCCGGCAAACGGTTGCGACAGGCAGAGATCGACTATATGTCTTCTACTATTCATCCTGCTTCGCACGCCGGTTATTATCCGAATGCCATGCCGATGAGTATCAAAATCACATTCGATAAAAAAACGGGAAGGTTGTACGGAGGACAGATTGTCGGTTATGACGGAGTAGACAAGCGGATTGACGAAATAGCGCTTGTGATAAAATATAAAGGTACAATCTACGACCTGATGAAAGTGGAACAGGCGTATGCTCCTCCGTTCTCGTCTGCCAAAGATCCGGTAGCTCTTGCAGGATACGTGGCGGAGGATATTATTTCCGGAAGAACACGACCTACCTACTGGCGGGAATTGAGAGACATCGAAATGGAAAACAAATTCCTGCTGGATGTCCGCACACAGGATGAATTTTCATTGGGCACGCTGCCGGGAGCTGTGAATATTCCTTTGGACGAACTGAGGGACAGGATAGCCGAACTGCCAAAAGACAAGATGATTTATACATTCTGCGCCGTAGGATTGAGAGGGTATCTTGCTTACCGGATACTGACACAGCACGGATTTGAAAAAGTCCGTAATCTGTCGGGCGGACTAAAAACATATCGCGCTGCTACCGCTCCTATCATTATACACGAAGAAAATGATAATGAGACGGACGAGACAACAGTACGGCAAGAAGCAACGGTTCAGGCTAGCAAACCAGTTGCTCCTGTCGAAACAGCCAAGACTATCCGGGTAGACGCCTGCGGCCTACAATGTCCCGGCCCGATTTTAAAGATGAAGAAGACAATGGACATGCTCGCTTCGGGAGAACGCGTTGAAATCACTGCAACTGATCCGGGGTTCCCTCGTGACGCCGCCGCATGGTGCAATTCAACCGGTAACCAACTCGTTTCGAAAGAGTCTTCCGGAGGAAAATCTGTGATAGTTATTGAAAAGGGAGAACCAAAATCGTGCAACATTGTTACTTCTTGTGACAGCAAAGGAAAAACTTTCATCATGTTTAGTGATGATTTGGACAAAGCTTTAGCAACTTTTGTACTCGCAAATGGTGCAGCAGCTACCGGACAGAAGGTGACAATCTTCTTCACATTCTGGGGACTGAACGTTATCAAGAAGTTGCACAAGCCGAAAACCGAAAAAGATATCTTCGGAAAGATGTTCGGTATGATGCTGCCTTCCAGTTCCGGAAAGCTGAAACTCTCGAAGATGAGCATGGGCGGAATAGGGGGAAAAATGATGCGGTATATCATGAATAAGAAAGGAATAGATTCATTGGAATCCCTGCGTCAGCAAGCCTTAGAAAACGGAGTGGAATTTATTGCTTGTCAAATGTCAATGGACGTCATGGGAGTGAAACAAGAAGAACTCCTCGACGAAGTAACGGTAGGCGGCGTAGCAACGTATATGGAACGGGCGGATAACGCGAACGTGAATCTATTTATTTAAAAGATATGACTAATAAAATATATTCAAACAAAATATGAAAACAATATGTGCAATGCGCGAAGTGTTCAGAGCCATGTCGAGCTTTGAAACTGCATTTGAAAAAGTATACCGGATAACGTTGAATGAAGCGATGATATTATGCATCCTCAAAGACGCCACCGAGAGAATGACGGCAACTAACCTGTCGAAAAGTACAGATTTAAGTCCCTCACATACATCGAAAATGCTCCGGATACTGGAAGAAAAAGGATTGATTGTCAGGGAACTCGGCAACGAGGACCGCCGGCAAATGTACTTTCACCTGTCTTCAACAGGCAAACAACGGGTTAGCGAACTGGAAGTTGACAAGGTGGAAATGCCGGAACTGCTGAAACCTCTGTTTAAATAAACGGAATTTCAAGCAAGAATCTGTAAAGAATGAATGGTAAGCAAACTAGCTGTTGATGCGGCAAAGAGCTTACCTTTTTTATTGAATCCCGAAAAAGAAAGATGTTAATTTTCCGGCAAAATAATTTTTCACGCGAACCTTTTTATTTTTTTCTTGTTGTTTCTAGCAAAAGCCCCAAGGTACCAGGGCGATGATTTTATATAACCTAAACATTATAAAAGATATGAAGAAATTAATTCCTATTTTATTGGCGGTCTTTGCACTCGCTTCCTGCGAAAAAGACCCGGACATGGGTAAGCTGGATGACAACTATCTGGTATACACTAACCACGACGAGAAAGCTGACTTCAAAGTTCCTACATTCTATCTGGCAGACAAGATTCTGGTGATCTCCGATAGTAAAGAACCGGAATATCTCGAAGGAGAAGGCGCTGAACAAATTCTGGCAGCTTATACGGATAACATGATTGCCAGAGGTTATGCAGCAGCAACCAACAAAGAAAGCGCTGACTTGGGTATTCAGGTGAGCTACATCGCAAGTACTTATTATTTCACCAGTTATTCACAGCCTGAATGGTGGTGGGGTTATCCCGGTTACTGGGGGCCGAACTACTGGGGCGGAAACTGGGGTGGCGGCTGGTACTACCCGTACGCTGTGACTTACAGTTATAGTACCAACTCATTCCTGACAGAAATGGTGAACTTGAAAGCCGAACAAGGCGAAAGCAAAAAGCTGCCCGTTGTATGGACTAGCTATCTGACCGGATTTGACACTGGATCCAAAGCTATCAACCGTACTCTTGCAGTAGAAGCTGTCAACCAGTCATTCGCTCAGTCACCTTATCTTACTAACAAATAAACAACTACAACTGTTATGAAAACAAGAAAAAATATATATTTCAAGGTAGTGGCCTTGGCGGTCATTGCTATCGCTTTCGCCATGCCGGCCAAGGCACAGCTATCAGACAACGGATATGCTAATATAGACTGGCAGTTCAATGCTCCGTTAAGCAATCATTTTGCCGACAAAGCAAGTGGTTGGGGAATGAACTTCGAAGGTGGTTACTTCGTGACTCCCAACATCGGTTTGGGACTTTTCCTGAACTATCACAGCAACCACGAATATGTAGGTCGCGAAACATTCAAAATGGCCGGTGGTGATGTCACTACCGATCAGCAACATACTATATTCCAGTTGCCTTTCGGTGCTGCCGCACGCTACCAATGGAATCGTGGCGGAGCCGTTCAACCCTACGTCAGTGCTAAATTAGGTGCTGAATATGCTAAAGTACGCTCTAACTTCAATATGCTCGAAGCAAGAGACAATAGCTGGGGATTCTACGCTTCTCCTGAAATCGGTATCAACGTATTCCCTTGGGTATACGGACCGGGGCTTCACTTTGCTTTATATTACAGCTATGGTACCAACAAGGCTGATGTACTGCATTACAGTGTAGACGGTTTGAGCAATTTCGGCTTCCGTCTGGGTCTGTCATTCTAAGCCCGGCAACAATCAGAATTACATTAATAATAAATAAGGAGTGCCCTTCTGCTATCATAAGCGGAAGGGCACTTTATTTTATACCTGTGTTCAGTGCGGAAGGATTACTTTTTCTTCATCGCATCATAAATCACTTCCTGTATCCGCTCGCGTATGTGCAGCCTAATTAACTTGCGATTGGTAACATCCGGATAAATCCGGTTGCTAAGAAAGACATAAACCAGTTCGTTAACCGGATCCACCCATGCGCACGTACCGGTAAATCCGGTATGACCATAGACTTCTGCCGGAGCATCGGAAGCGCAGTTCCCTTTCTTCGAGTCTTCCCTATCCGGTTTATCAAATCCCAGTCCCCGCCGGCTTATCTTTGAAACCGAAGTAGTGAACAACTGGCAAGTCTCTTTGCTCAAATAACGCCGGCCGTCTATTTCTCCCCCGTTCAATAACATCTGATATACACGGGCTACTTCGCGGGCAGTAGAGAATAATCCGGCATTGCCAGCCAATCCGCCGAAGAAAGCGGAAGCCTCATCATGCACGAATCCTTGCAGGGTATCTTTCCGCAAGAAGCGGTCGTTATTGGAAGGAACGACTTCCGACTTTGCCAGACGACGCAAAGGCAGGTAACCTGTACGCTCCAGTCCCAACGGTTCGTAAAACTCGCTTTGCAAGTATGCCTCCATTGGCATTCCCGCAAGCTGTTCAACCAGCATTCCCAACAGGATAAATCCAATATCACTATATACATAACGTTTCTGCCCCAACGGCGCTTCCACAATTTTCTCTTCTATCACCTTGCGGAACGATCGGTTCAACCACAGATTATCACAGATTTGAATGGTATAATCCCCGGTTTTCGTTGGAGATACATATTCTTCCTTAAACTTGAAATTCGGATTTGCCCACGTATTTGTTCCTATATTCACCGGATGCTGTGCATCTCTACGCGCACTGAACAAACGGCCTTTATAGCTATCCTTATCAATCACTTCCTGATAGAAAGGTAGCCAAGACGGCAGACCGGACTGATGATACAGGATCTCCTGAATCGTTATGTCCTTTTTATTGGTGCGCTGCAAAAACGGCAGATAATCCGAAATCTTATCTGTCAGGTTAAAGCGCCCCTTATCATAGAGTTTCATAACAGCAAGCAAGGTAGCCGTCGTTTTCGTAAGGGAGGCCAGGTCATAGATATCCGATGATTCGACGCGGGCACTTCCTTTTCCTGTATGTGTGCCGAAAGCTTTATCGACCATTACATGACCATTTTTCATAACTACTACCTGACAACCGGGATAGGCTCCTTGCCGGATACCGTCCAAAGCAACAGAATCAATCCGCTTCAACGACACAGATGAAAGGCCGTATTCTTCAGGTACAAAATGCAAAGGAGTTTTCGGAGTGATTGTCACCCCCGCACCTGTATGGAATAATCCGCCCAAACTCGCCGACAATCTTCCATCCGCAGTGGCTTTGGCAAATAAGACGTCCGCCACCTGACGCTGAATATCCGTATTGTGGCTATGCGCTAACACTACTGCCGAAGCATGGCTCACCGCGCGCTGAATCTGTAACATCATCTTGCCGGGGGTGAAGAAAAGATAGACAACCGGAGCATCGGGAGCAAACTTCGTAAAGAATGGCTGATAAGAAGCTAGGCGTTGTTCGCTGACAGCTACTACAACTCGTTTATAAATAGCTAATGAATCATATAATCGACGGTTTTCTTCTTCTGTCTGTTTCGGACGAAGGCGGAAACGAACCAGAGATGCATAACGTGTCATTTGCTTTGCTAATGCTTCCGTCTCACCCGGGTCGCCTACTTCGAGCAAAGCTATCTTCTGGTCTTTGTCCGTATGTAGCGGCAGTACATGATCTTTATTATTCAGAACGGTAATTGCCGCCAGGTTCAGCCGGCGCACCAAGTCGCGCGCCTGCGGGCTGTTCACCCGCTGCTCCAGGCCGGACAATTGCACGTACTTCTTTTTGCTAAGTCCCAGCGCATATTTGTAGGTCAGTACCTTGCGGCATTTACTTTCTATATCTTCCCGGCTCAGTTCGCCTTTTTCAACAGCTGCAAGCACAGCCGGCACTTCCGCCTTCAGATTACGTGGAGCCAGTACCATGTCATTACCTGCCTGCAATGCCTGCAAGCTGACATTCCCATTGCCCGATACGCCCCTCATGGCAAGCGCATCAGTAAAAATCAATCCTTTAAAAGCCAGTTCATCCGTCAATAAGTCGTATACGACATTGCGAGACAAAGAAGACGGGAGCCCGCCGATCGGCTCAATGACCGGGACTTGCAGATGTCCCACCATCATACCACCTACTCCGGCACGAATCGCTTCCTTAAAAGGATAGAGTTCGACACTGTCCAAACGTTCGCGCGTGAAGGGAAGTATGGGTAGAGCTTTATGCGAATCAACATCAGTATCTCCATGTCCGGGGAAGTGTTTGCACACAGACAATACTCCTCCTCCTTCCAGACCGGAAGCATAAGCGATTACCTTATCGGCAACTTGTATCGGATCTTCTCCGAAAGAACGGGTGTTGATTACCGGGTTCTTCGGGTTGATATTCACATCCGCCACCGGAGCAAAATTCACCTGCACACCTATCTGACGGCATTGTCGGGCTACTTCACGCCCGTATTCATAAATCAAGCGATTGTCACGAATGCATCCCAACACCATATTCCGTGGAAACACAGGTGTGCCGCGCAAACGCATCGCCAACCCCCATTCCCCGTCGAAAGTGATCATCACAGGAACTTTCGCCTGCCGTTGTGCCCGGTTGGTTAACTCAACCTGATTCTGCATCTTCCCACCGGAAAAGAGAAGCCCGCCGACTTTATAAGTATCAATAGCCTCACGCAATAACTCCAAATTTCGCTTGGTGTTTACCGGAGCAATGGTATAGATAAACAACTGGCCGACCTTTTCTTTAAAGGATAACTTATCCATCACCGAATCGACCCAATGCCGGCAATTCTTATCCTGCTGTGCTTTATATAAGAGCAAAGGTTCAACAGAAGCAGCATTCTGGGCCGGACTCGAAACGGATCCGGCTAAAATAAAAAATAAAACAACTAAGATAAAGGGAAATATTCTCATTTACGTTTCAAAGTCAAGTTGAGACGACCTACCCGAACTCCACTTTTTCCTGTGTGCATAACGGGTACCTCTTTTCCATCCACATTCTGATAATTCTCCGGTCCTTTCATAAAAGTGTGCGAGTGTCCGCCCAAAATTACATCGATATTCCGTGTTTTTGCAACCAACTCCCTATCCATTTGAATGCCTAGGTGAGACAGGCATACAACGAGGTCGCATCCCTTCTCTTTCAACAAGGCAGCTACCTTGTTCGACACTTCAATAGGATCTTCATAAACAGCTCCGACGCATTTATTTGCCTGAATCAAACCTTCCGGTTTCGCTCCGAGTCCAAAGACACCGATTTTCAACCCAAACCGTTTCAGAATAACGTATGGCTTTACCAAATCTTTCAGCACCGTAGCGTCCAGATTGTAATTGGAACAAACCACCGGGAATTTAGCCATTTTGAAGAGTAAAGCCATATTGTCCAGATCAAAATCGAATTCATGATTACCGATAGTCATGGCATCATATCCCATTTCGTTCATTAACTTGACTTCCACTTCGCCACGGAACATATTATAATAAGGCGTACCTTGTGAAATATCCCCGCAGTCGAACAGCAACACATTTTTATGTTCCTTGCGGAACTGGTCGAGGAAAGTGGCACGACGGACAAAACCGCCCTCGTCATAGTTACGGTCGCCTTTTTGATTTATAGGTTCGATGCGACTATGCACATCGCTTGTCTGCAAAATTATAATTTCTTTGGTATCCTGTGCATAAGTTGAAAAGCCGAAACACACTACAAGGCATACCCATAATGATAGCTGAAATCTCTTCATATCCTATATTTTTAGATTCTCCTTTTTACTTATTTTACGGTTATACGTCCGTCCAACTTCGACGTAATGATTTTGCCTTCCGCCGTTTGCTTCCGTACATAGTCCAAAAACAATCCGCGTAAAGTAGCATCTTCCGGGCATTCCCTTTTTTCAGCTTGCAGGAAAGCATCCATGCGTCCGTTTCCGTCTGCCAGATAGTCGATAGTAGCCACGGTATAAAGCTGGTCATCCACTACCGGTTTTCCACCGATCGTAGCATTCAGCAATTCTCCTTTTTTATTGATTTCCAAACGGATACCGCTTACACCTTCTCCATGTAAAGAAGCAATTGCTTTAAACAGACGTTTCATGTCCGTACCTTTCATCGTCAAGACGCACAATGAATTTTCAAAAGGAAGAATTTCAAAAACAGCACCTACCGTGATGTCTCCCTTAGGCAGGATATTACGTAATCCGCCCATATTGACCAGTCCCATATCCGCCGGTTTGCCCAACACTTGCGCGGCAGCTTCTTGCAGCACGCTTGCCACCAAATTAGAGAGCAAGCTTTCAGGGGTCCCCTTATCCATTTTCATTTCACTGGTACCGATGACTTCGTACATCATCGCGTCTACTTTATCCTTGTAGGGTTTTAATACGGTGGTCGCTTTTTTGTCAGGATTAGCATCCCAAGTAGAGTCAATCGTAATCATGTTGCCCTCCACCTTGGATATTTCATAGCGGGCGGTAGTTTCTTGTGCTGAACGACAGGAAGTAAACAGGAAGCATCCCGTCAAGCCTGCCACAGTCAGTAACTTTACATAAGTTCGTTTCATGCTCGTTGTTTTTTAGATATGCGACAAATATACAAAAAACATTTGGCTATCTGCCAAATAATTTGTTACTTTGCACCGCTTTCGCGCAATCGCTGTCAAGAGACGAGATACTTGGTATGTTGCGTTGTAACGATGAAACAATTTAATAATAACAACAATGGATTTAATTAAAATTGCAGAAGAAGCATTTGCTACCGGAAAACAGCACCCGAGCTTCAAAGCAGGAGACACTGTAACAGTAGCATATCGTATTATTGAAGGTAACAAAGAACGTGTACAGTTGTACCGTGGTGTTGTTATCAAAATCGCTGGTCACGGAGACAAAAAACGTTTCACTGTACGTAAAATGTCAGGAACTGTAGGCGTAGAAAGAATTTTCCCCATCGAATCACCGGCTATCGACAGCATCGAGGTGAACAAGGTAGGTAAAGTTCGTCGCGCTAAATTGTATTACCTGCGTGCTCTTACCGGTAAGAAAGCTAGAATCAAAGAAAAAAGAGTTAACAACTAAGATTAACTTTAAGATTCGAGATAAAAAAGGGAACTTCATTCAACATGAAATTCCCTTTTTTATTTCTTAGCCTCACCTCTTTTTCCTCACGGTCAAGGAATTGTTCCCCA
>USPQ01000090.1 GCA_900556625.1 uncultured Bacteroides sp.
TGATGACAGCTCCTGTCATTGTTTGTTGTTTCGAAGGTGTGGATGCTATTCAAACTGTCCGTACGTTGGCGGGTCCGACAAATGGACGTCTGGCTGCCCCGGGAACTATTCGTGGGGATTACAGTATGAGCTTCCAGGAAAATATAGTTCATGCTTCTGATTCTCCGGAGACCGCAGCTATCGAGTTAACGAGATTTTTTAAACCGGAAGAAATATTCGATTACAAACAGGCGACATTTGACTACCTGTATGCAAATGACGAATATTAATTGAATTGACAAAGAACGAATGAATTTCAATTGTATTATTAAAACAGGATTGGTAGCTGTTGCGGCTATGGTTAGTTTGAGCTCTTTCTCACAAGACCTGATTGCTCGTCAAGCACCGATAGACAAGAAATTAAAAACAGTAGACTCTTTGGCATTGCAAAAGCAAATCCGTGCCGAACAGTCGGAATATCCCGCCCTAAGTCTCTATCCAAACTGGAACAACCAGTATGTACACGCTTACGGAAACGCTATTATCCCTGATACTTACACGATCGACCTGACAGGTTTCCACATGCCGACTCCCAGCACGAAAATCACTTCGCCTTTCGGTCCCCGTTGGAGAAGAATGCACAACGGTCTGGACTTGAAAGTAAATATCGGTGATACTATTGTAGCAGCTTTCGACGGTAAAGTGCGTATTGTGAAATATGAGCGCAGAGGATATGGTAAGTATGTCGTTATCCGTCATGATAATGGATTGGAAACTGTATACGGACACTTGTCCAAACAACTGGTTGAAGAAAATCAGCTGGTCAAGGCCGGTGAAGTAATCGGATTAGGTGGTAATACCGGACGCTCAACCGGTTCTCATCTTCATTTTGAAACCCGTTTCCTCGGAATCGCAATCAATCCTATTTATATGTTCGACTTTCCGAAACAAGATATCGTAGCCGATACCTATACGTTCAGGAGGACTCAAGGTTCGAAACGTGCCGGTTCTCATGACACGCAAGTGGCTGACGGTACAATCCGCTATCATAAAGTTAAGAGTGGTGATACTTTGTCGCGTATTGCCAAGTTGCGTGGTGTATCAGTCAGTACACTTTGTAAGTTGAATCGTATCAAACCGACTACAACTTTGCGCATCGGGCAAGTTTTGCGCTGTTCATAAACAGCATTGCTTATAAAACAGTAATACAACAATACCTTTAGAAGAGGGCACTTTAATATAATTTAGAGTGCCCTCTTTCTGTTTTCACTTAATTATTGTTACCTTTGCGCACTATTTGGAAGAAAATGAAAGATACCAAGCAACAATTTGAACATGTCATCGCTATTTGCCGTGACTTATATTCCAAGAAGCTGCACGATTACGGGCCTGCATGGCGTATTCTGCGTCCGGCTTCGGTGACTGACCAGATTTTTATCAAAGCCAACCGGATTCGTAGTATTGAAACAAAAGGTGTAACTTTGGTTGACGAGGGAATTCGTTCCGAGTTTATTGCGATTGTCAATTACGGTATTATAGGGCTTATTCAGTTGGAACTGGGGTATGCCGAGTCTGCCGACATCAGCATTGAAGAAGCGTTGGCTTTGTATGATAAATATGTCAAAGAGGCTCTGGAACTGATGCTTGCCAAGAACCACGACTATGACGAGGCATGGCGCAGTATGCGTATCAGCTCTTACACAGACTTGATTTTAATGAAAATATACCGTACCAAGCAGATCGAAAGTCTGTCTGGCAACACGTTGGTGTCCGAAGGAATCGACGCCAATTACATGGATATGATTAATTACTCTGTATTCGGATTGATTAAGATAGAATTTGAAGGCTAAGAATTTACATATCATTCAGGAGGTAATAGCGAATATCAGTCGCTTTATTTTGGCGGCTGCATTTATCTTTTCCGGATTTGTAAAGGCAGTAGATCCACTGGGATTCCAGTACAAGATACAGGACTATCTGGCTGCATTCGGAATGGCTTCCTGGTTTCCTTCATTCTTCCCGTTATTGGGAGGTATCGCATTATCTGCCATAGAGTTTTCAATCGGTATCTTTTTGTTCTTTGGTGTCCGGAGAACAGTGGCTTCCACGTTGGCGTTGATGTTGATGAGTTTTATGACACCGTTGACATTGTATCTGGCAATCTTCAATCCGGTGTCCGACTGCGGGTGTTTTGGAGATGCTTGGGTGCTGACTAATTGGGAGACATTTATCAAGAACGTACTCTTGTTGCTTGCTGCAATCGGAGCGTTCAAAGGCAGGAAGATGTTGGTCCGCTTTATCAGTCAAAAAATGGAATGGCTTGTTTCTCTGTACACGCTGTTTTTTGTGTTTACGTTGTCGTTCTATTGTCTTGACCGTTTGCCGGTATTGGACTTCCGTCCCTACAAGGTAGGAAAGAATATACTGGAAGGAATGACGATGCCGGAAGGAGCGAAACCGAGTGTATATGAAAGTGTCTTTATTTTGGAGAAGAACGGAGAAAAGAAAGAATTTACACTGGAGAATTATCCGGATAGCACATGGACATTTGTTGATACACGCACTGTACTCAAAGAAAAAGGATACGAGCCGGCTATTCATGATTTCTCTATGATAGAACTGAATACGGGAGAGGACATCACGGAAGATGTACTGACTGATATGGGGTACACATTCCTGTTGGTCGCCCACCGGATTGAAGAAGCGGATGACAGTAATATAGACTTGATTAATGAAGTCTATGATTACTCGGTGGAGCATGGCTATAAGTTTTATTGCCTCACTTCTTCACCGGAGGAGCAGATAGAACTGTGGAAGGATAAGACCGGGGCGGAATATCCTTTCTGCCAAATGGATGATATTACACTGAAGACGATGATTCGCTCTAACCCGGGATTGATGCTGATTAAGAATGGGACTATTCTGAACAAATGGAGTGACGAGGATATCCCGGATGAATACGTACTGACCGACAAACTGGAGAATCTGCCGTTAGGACAACAGAAGGTCGGTAATGATACGCATACGGTTGGCTTTGTGTTCTTGTGGTTTGTTATTCCATTACTGCTGGTGCTTGGAGTAGATGTGTTGGTCGTTCGTCGTAGGGAAAGGAGAAATGCCAGAAAAGCTGCGGAAGCTAAGAAGCAAAAGAGTGAAGTGCAAAACATCGTTCCGAAGGTTGGTGAAGAACAAAAAGAAGAGGAGCCGGTTACTGATGGCAGTGATGATTGATAAATTGATACTATCTTCATCTTCCGGAAGGAGGGAGTGGAGATACTACCGAGACTGATTGTCCGGCTTTGATATAAAGAATGGAAATGGATTTATTAACCCTTTAAATAAAAAACAAAATGAGAAAGAACATTGTTGCAGGAAACTGGAAAATGAACAAAACCCTTCAAGAGGGTATCGCTTTGGCAAAAGAACTGAACGAAGCATTGGCTAATGAAAAGCCTAACTGTGATGTAATCATCTGTACTCCGTTTATCCACCTGGCTTCTGTTACTCCGTTGGTAGACGCTGCCAAGATTGGTGTAGGCGCTGAAAACTGTGCAGATAAAGCATCTGGTGCTTATACAGGTGAAGTTTCTGCTGAGATGGTCGCTTCTACAGGTGCAAAATATGTAATCCTGGGTCACTCTGAACGCCGTGCTTACTATGGCGAAACAGTAGCTATCCTCGAAGAAAAAGTAAAATTGGCTTTGGCTAACGGTCTGACTCCGATTTTCTGTATCGGTGAAGTATTGGAAGAACGCGAAGCTAACAAGCAGAACGAAGTAGTAGCTGCTCAAATGGAATCTGTATTCTCTTTGTCTGCTGAAGACTTCTCTAAGATTATCCTGGCTTACGAACCTGTTTGGGCAATCGGTACAGGAAAAACTGCTACTCCGGAACAAGCACAGGAAATCCATGCTTTCATCCGTTCAATCGTAGCTAATAAATATGGTAAGGAAATCGCTGACAACACTTCTATCCTTTATGGTGGTAGCTGCAAGCCTTCCAACGCTAAAGAACTGTTCTCTAACCCTGACGTAGACGGTGGTCTGATTGGTGGTGCCGCTCTTAAAGTATCTGATTTCAAGGGAATCATTGATGCTTTCAACGCGTAATTAAAACTTATTTCGGGCACGGGCGAATTATATAGTCCGTGCCTAAATACAATTATCAAATGAAGAAACTAGCTTTACTTATCTTGCTGTTTGTTTTGGCTGGCGCCAGTGCACAGGCACAGAACATTGTGAAAAGCCTCGAACGTAACGTTCCGGGACAAGGAAAGGTGACCATTCACCAAGATCCCCGCATTGAAGCGATGATTGGTATGGAACGTCTTGCAACCGGTGAACAGAAAGTCATGAAGGGTTCCGGCTTCCGGATACAGGCGTATGCCGGTAACAATACTCGTCAAGCAAAGAATGATGCTTATCGTGTGTCATCACAGGTAAAAGTGTATTTCCCGGAGCTGGCAGTGTATACGTCGTTCAATCCGCCCCGTTGGCTTTGTCGTGTGGGTGATTTCCGGAGTATAGAAGAAGCTGACGCGATGATGCGCAAAATGAAAGCTACTGGTGTGTTTAAAGAAGTTTCTATTGTAAAAGACGAGGTTAATATTCCTTTATAAATCTATCATGTTAGGAAAAGAAGAAATTGTCTCTCCAAATCTGGAGGAGTTGAAAAGTCATTATCACAGTATTATTACCTTGTTGGGCGAAGACGCCGAACGGGAAGGTTTGTTGAAAACTCCGGAACGGGTGGCTAAAGCAATGTTGAGTTTGACAAAAGGTTATCACATGGACCCTCACGAGGTGCTCCGTTCTGCTAAATTTCAGGAAGAATACAGTCAAATGGTGATTGTGAAGGACATTGATTTCTTCTCTCTTTGCGAGCATCACATGCTGCCGTTCTACGGAAAGGCACACGTGGCTTATATTCCCAACGGCTACATCACCGGGCTGAGTAAGATTGCTCGTGTAGTCGATATCTTTTCTCACCGCTTGCAAGTGCAGGAACGTATGACGTTGCAAATCAAGGAATGCATCCAGGAAACATTAAACCCGCTGGGGGTAATGGTGGTAGTGGAAGCTAAACATATGTGTATGCAAATGCGTGGTGTGGAAAAACAAAACTCAATTACTACTACTTCTGACTTCACAGGGGCTTTCAACCAGGCAAAGACGCGTGAAGAATTTATGAATCTTATCCAACACGGAACAACATTATAGGGGAAGTTGCCGTGAAATGGATAAAGTTATGCTCCGGCATCAATGAGAAAAGGTATTTGGTTTTGATAAAGGAGATGCTTCCTGTCGGAGGCTACCGCACATATGGCGACGAAAATAATTTATCGCAATACGACTCTGTCTCCCAAACGTTTTGCCATAATACTTTGTATCCCTCTCAAGTCATTATAACGTATCATTAACGCATTACATTTTTCTTCGTCATGTGCAAGAGCCGGATCCTGCAAGGCATAAAGCATGTGTTTTAATTCTTCCGTGACAATAGCATATTTGAAATTAATCATCAACATCGGAACCAGTTCGTAGAGCCGTTCTTCATCTGTCACAATCTTCTGGGACTTGGAGTGGTATTTGCTAAGTTGATAGCGGACATTAATCAGGTCTACGCTCAATTTGCTGATGACAGGATCGGGATGTGCCAGAAAATATCGTTCCGCTACGAATCCGACATTATGTATATGTGCGGCAGCCTCCGACAGGATTTGCCGGTGCAACGGGTTGTGGAAAGCCAGATCGTCTTCCTTTAAATCGTTGATAACATATTCAATTACGGTTACCGGAACTTCATTCCCTTCCTCATCTGTTAGGTTACACATAATCTTTTCTCCGTAACGGACCACGGCCTGTAAAATCAACCGTTCAAATTTATAGAACTCCTGTCCCTCTTTACCTTCCTGTGGGATGAAAGAAGCGTAATTGTCTTCTTGCAGGGCAGGTGGAACGTTCAGATAGTTACCGTCGCCATCTACTTCGGGAGCTAGCATGACATCTTCAGGAGGCATAGGTATGCCGTTGTCGGAAGAGGGAGATGCAGTTGCACCGCCTTGTGTCATGTTAGCCGTTCTTTCAGCGATACGGCGGTCACGTTCTGTTTGTTCAGCTCGTTTCTCCGCTTGCGTTTCCCGTCTTTTGGCTACTTCCGATACCAGTAATTTATCTTCTACGTGCAGCAGCTGCGCACATTCTTTGATATAGACGTCGCGTACAATCGCTTCCGGTATGACGGAGATGCTTTGCACCAGATTGCCGATAAGCTCTGCACGTTTGATCGGGTCTTTTCCTGCATCTTCCAGTAATAAGTTGGTTTTAAAACGGATAAAGTCAGTTTCATGTTCTGCAATGAAGGCTTGAAACTCCGTGGAGTTATGTTTGCGGGCAAAAGAGTCCGGGTCGTCACCGTCGGGAAGAAGGCAGACTTTGATGTTCATTCCTTCTTCAAGGAGCATATCAATGCCGCGGATAGAAGCCTTGATACCTGCTGCGTCACCGTCGTAAAGTACGGTCATGTTGTTGGTGAAACGGTGAATCATGCGGATTTGTCCCGGTGTAAGAGCAGTTCCTGAAGAAGCGACCACATTCTCTATGCCGGACTGATGCATGGAAATGACATCCGTATATCCTTCCACAAGAAAACAACGGTCTTGTTTCACAATCGCCTGTTTGGCAAAATAAATGCCGTATAATTCGTTACTTTTATGATAGATTTCCGATTCGGGAGAGTTGACGTACTTAACTTTTACGCCTTTTGTGGCACTGGCAAGCACACGTCCACCGAAGGCAACTACTTTGCCGGAGAGAGTGTGGACAGGGAAAATGACACGTCCCCAGAAACGGTCCCGCAAACGGTGGTCGTCGGTTTCGTAGCAGAGTCCGGTTTTTACCAGATATTCTTTCTTATATCCTTTTTGTAGCGCTTCCTTGGCAAGTGCATCGTGGCTCTCGGTACAATATCCCAACTGGAATTTCTCGATGATATCATCCCGGAAACCGCGGTTGCGAAAGTAAGCCATACCGATACTGCGACCGTCTACGTGGTTCTTCAGTATATTCTGAAAATAGTCGCGGGCGAAGTTATTGACAATGAACAGACTCTCGCGCTCACTTTGCACCAGCTTCTCTTCATCGCTCAACTCTCTTTCTTTAATTTCGATATTATACTTCTTGGCAAGGTATCTCAGTGCCTCCGGATAAGACATCTGTTCGTGCGCCATGATAAAGTGCACGGCGTTGCCCCCTTGTCCGCAGGCGAAACATTTGCAGAGTCCTTTAGCGGGTGAAACATAAAAGGAAGGAGTTTTGTCACTGTGGAACGGGCACAAACCAACATAATTGACACCGCGCTTGCGCAGGGTGACAAAATCTGAAACGACATCCATAATCTGTGCCGCATCCAATATCCGGTCTATGGTAGCTTGATCTATCATTCTTTCTTTTCTCCTGTGAATCCGTTTTTGCGGATACAAAGGTACACATAAAAAAATCCCCTGCAAAGAACTTTTTTGCAGGGGACCGTTAAATCTTACCTATATCGGCCGGGGATTATTTAATCTTTTCCCGGATCTTCGTCAGATACTTTTTCATGCCTTCCGCATCTTTATTCTCGATGATTTCGAGAAGGTTCTTCAGCTCTGTCCGGATATTGGTTACTTGGCCCGGAGTGCGCGGGTTGAACAGGATTTCCTGAAGCAGGTAGTCGTCTTCGCTGAGCAGTCCTTTGGCAATGGCCATGTGTTTTTTGAAAGTAGTTCCCGGTGCTTCCTGATGTTTCATAACCGCTGCGAATACGAAAGTCGAAACGAACGGGATAGACAGGGAGTAGGCTACCGTTTCATCGTGTTCATCGAAAGTATATTCGAAGATGTTCAGTCGCAATGTCTGATACAGGTCTTTGAAGAATATCTTTCCGAGGTGGTCTCCTTCACTGATGATAATGGCATTTTCGCTGCTTAGGTTGCTAAGGCTGGCGAAAGTCGGGCCAAACATCGGGTGACTGGATACATATCGGAAGCCGCTTTCTTCGTAGAACTTCTTCAATCCTGTTTTTACAGAGGCAATATCACTAATGATGCAGTCTTTGGGCAGTACGGGCAGCACTTTGCGAAAAGCGTCCAACGTGTACTTTACTGTCACGGCATTTATGACCAGTTCGGGCTCAAATTCCTTAATCTCCTCCAATGTGGTGAAACGATACGTGTTATAGACGAAACGCAGTTGGTGCGGGTTGACGTCGAACACGGCCGTCTCATGTTGAAAGCTCAATATGTCAGTAAAGAAGGAGCCCATTTTGCCGGCTCCGAGGATTAATATTCTCATATTCTTATTTATTAAAGTTTCGCATATACTGCCTTCCGTATGGCTTTCTCTCTCAGAGGGAAGGGTACCGGTAGGGATGAGGTATATTTTTCTTTTAAAAAGGTATATTCATTATTTTTCCTACCACCTCCCCCTACGGGTACTCCTCCTTCCCGAAGGAGGAGAAGCTATGCAGAAAGCTTACGAAGCTTCAGTTTATTACCTGATTATTTATTAATAATTTCCATTTGTTGACGAACGGATTCTTCATGGATTGCTTCAAATATTTTTTTCATAAACTCTGCATCCATGCCGCATTGTTCACCTTGTGCACCGCGCTTTTCAAGAATCTCATTATAACGTCCGGCCTGGAGAACGGTGATTCCGTGTTCTTTCTTGTAAGTACCGATTTCGCGGGCGATGCGCATTCTTTTTGCTAATTCCTGAATGATGTTATCATCGCATTCATCGATTTGCTTACGAAGTTGGGACAAGCTTTCGGTAGTCTGGGTTTCGGTGCGGATAACCAGTAAATTGAGGATGTAGTCGAGTACGTCCGGGGTCACTTGTTGTGAAGCGTCGCTCCATGCGCAATCCGGGTTACAGTGACTTTCCACAATCAGACCGTCGAAGTTCAGGTCCATAGCCTGCTGGCAAAGCGGGGCTATCAATTCACGCTTTCCTCCGATATGGCTCGGGTCGCAGAAGATAGGCAGATTAGGAATGCGGCGACGCAATTCGATAGGAATGTGCCATTGGGGGAGGTTGCGGTATATCTTTTTATCGTAGCTGCTGAAACCGCGGTGGATAGCACCCAGACGTTTCAGACCTGCATTGCTGATACGTTCCAAAGCTCCGATCCACAGCTCAAGATCCGGATTCACGGGATTCTTGACCAATACCGGGATATCAACACCTTTCAATGCATCGGCGATTTCCTGTACGGCGAAAGGGTTGGCAGTGGTACGTGCGCCTACCCAAAGAATATCGATTCCGGCTTTCAGGCATTCGTAAACGTGCTTGGCAGTAGCTACTTCAGTAGAAACATACATTCCTGTTTCCTTCTTCACTTCTTTCAACCAGGCAAGACCCTCTACACCGATTCCTTCGAAACCTCCCGGTTTGGTACGTGGTTTCCAGATTCCGGCACGGAATATTTTCTGTCCTTTGGCTGCCAGTTGTCTGGCGGTATCCATTACTTGTTCTTCAGTCTCTGCGCTACATGGGCCGGCGATGACGATTGGTCTTTTGGCTTCTATGCCCGGTAATAAAATTGATTCGAGTTCCATATTCTTATTTGTTTTTTATTCTTTTAATTCTTTCCAGTGCTTCTGCTAACTTATTGTCTTTGCAGCAGAGCGAGATACGGATATATCTTGCTCCGTTGCTGCCGAAGATAAATCCCGGTGTGATGAACACTCTCGCTTCATGCAATACTTTCTCCGTCAGTTCTTCCACATCCTTGCAGGAATCGGGTATCTTGCCCCAGAGAAACATACCGACTTGTTTCTCATCGTAGGTGCAACCGAGTACTTTCATTATTTCACCGGCAAGGTGACGGCGGTTCCGGTAGTTTCGGTTGTTTCCGTCGTACCAGTCGGCTTCGGCTTCCAGGGCGGTTGCAGCGGCCAGTTGCATGGCGCGGAACATTCCACTGTCGATGTTGCTTTTCACTTTCAATATCCATTGTACGAATTCGGGATTTGACGCTAACATTCCGATACGCCAGCCCGGCATATTGTGGCTTTTGCTCATGGAATTGAATTCAATACAACATTCTTTAGCTCCCGGCACGCTCAGAATACTAATTGGCTTTTCGTTTAGGATAAAGCTGTACGGATTGTCGTTGACAATCACGAGATTCTTCCGGCGGGCAAAGTCAACGAGACGTTCATACAGTTCCGGAGTGGCGTTTGCGCCTGTCGGCATATTCGGGTAATTGGTCCACATCAACTTTACGCGGCCCAAATCCATATTCTCCAGAGTTTCGAAATCGGGCATCCAGCCATCTTCCTCTTTCAGGTCGTAGTTGATAACTTCCGCGCCGAGTATCTTGCTCAAAGAAGTATAAGTGGGATATCCCGGGTTCGGTACCAATACCTGTTCTCCCGGATTGACGAAAGCCAGTGTGACATGGAGGATTCCTTCCTTCGAGCCGATTAAAGGTTGTATTTCCGTGTTCGGGTTCAGGTCGACTCCATACCAGCGTTGATACCATGCTGCGAAACCTTTGCGAAGTTCGGGGATACCTACATACGGTTGGTAACCGTGTCCGTTCGGGTCGTGGGCATTATTGCACAATGTTTCGATTGTCTTTTCCGAAGGTGGCATATCAGGGCTTCCGATACCCAGACTTATCACGTCTTTTCCTTCCGCATTCATTTGTGCTACTTCTTTCAGTTTCTTAGAGAAGTAGTATTCGCTTACACTTGCCAGTCTGTCGGCGGGAGCGATCTTATACGTTTGATTTACCTTCTGCATATTCGCCTAATATTTTAAGTTCTTTGGTTAATGGAGTGATTGCTGCGATCGATTGTTTGTATCTCAGATAGTCGTTGAAAGCTACGTCCACATAAAACTGGTATTCCCATTCCCGTCCGATAATCGGCAACGACTGTATCTTAGTGAGGTTGATGTTGTAAAACGACAGGATAGACAACACTTGTGACAAGCTGCCTTCCGAGTGCGGCAGTGTGAATACCATGTTCGCCTTATTGATCGTGTTTGTACGGTGCTGGCGGAGTTCGTCCACTTGCCACGGGTCGGCAACGACTAGAAAACGGGTAAAGTTATGCTTATTTGTTTCGATACCTTCTTGAAGGACTTTCATTCCATAACGTTCGGCGGCTATCTTGGAGCAGATAGCGGCGTGTCCTTTCAGATTTCCGTTCTTGATAGCCTCTGCGCTGCGTGCCGTATCTTCACCTTCCACTACTTTTAGTTGTGGGTGCTGGTTCAGGAAATCACGGCACTGCATCAGGGCGATAGGGTGGGAGTTGACTTCCGTCAGGTCTTCCCAACTTTCATCGGGCAGGCAGACGAAGCTGTGCGAGATGCGCAGTTTGTATTCACCGATAATTTGTGTACCGCTTTGTCTCAACAACTCGTTGTTGTGCAGCAAGCTGCCTGCAATCGTATTCTCTATGGCTAGCATTCCGATAACCTGACTGTCTTTACGTATCGAGGTAAACACGTCTTCGAAACTGGCACAACAGATTAACTCTATTTCTTCTCCCTCGAAGTACTTGTGTGCGGCGAT
>USPQ01000091.1 GCA_900556625.1 uncultured Bacteroides sp.
ATATGAGATATGAAACTGAAAAATCTTTTCTGGTAGAAAACTAAGTTCAAGTTATTCAGCTTATAGATTTTAAGAGAGATGCCATCCCCCAAAAAAGATCTACCGTAAGGGACAGGAAGATACCTGCCTGAAGACATATAACAAATTATCTTCAGACAGGCAAACCACATCCCTACGGTAAAACATTACTTAGTTTTTTGACGTATCTCCCTGATTTATCTTATCAATGAAACAGGAAGAACTGCGGACGGGTATATAATTGGAACTCTTTTACTTTACCGGATAAGAATGAGCCTTCGCGCACTTTCACCCGGAAAGCAGTAACTTTATATATCTCCTGCATATCAATTATGATCTGATGCGGATGAGAAGCTTTCGCTGTCGGGGCCGTATGCCAGAAGGACGAAACATCTCCGTCGTATAAGTTCTCCCCTACTCCCAGATTCTGGTCCGCCAGTTCACTGTCTACATAGACAACTTTCCATTTCGTTTTATCAATCACCTGACCTTTATCATCCAGCAATTCCACTTCCGAGATACAAGCCTGATTGTCATCCGTATACGAGGAAAGAGTCTCGATGCAAAAATGACGGAAGGTTGCAGCAACAGGGAAATCGAACTGTTGCCACTCGTTCATTTCTTTCAAAGTAACTTTCAGAATGATATCCCCTTCGTCGAGCGTAGGAGTACCCGTAACCACACGAAGCTGTCCCTTCTGATAATTCTTGTCTACACCGAGGCTGTCGAGAATCGGTCGGTCCAGTCCTTGCAGAACACGGTTTCCGGTATCTTCCATTTCAAAAACGACAATCTCATTCTCCCCTTCTTTCAACCATGGGGCAGGCAGATATAAAGTCTGTTGAGGACCGATATTCCAAAAACGCCCGAGCGATTTACCATTTACCCAGACAGCCCCTTTCCCCCAACGGCTCATATCAACGAAACAGTCGCCTTTCTGCCGAACGGTAAATATTCCCTTATGGAAAGCAGGTTTTCCCTGGATACTTTCGCCAAAGTTCATTTCCGAAACTTTCTCTTTATAAAGCGGCAGAGGAGTGATAGACCAACCTGTCAACTTTTCATCTCCACACAGCACCTGGTTCGTAATTCCTTTCCGGTTGAACAAAATATCGGGACCATAATTAACACGTCCTGTATTTTCTACCAGTATCTCCAGGGTAGCAGGAGCTTTCTGTATATCCAGCATTACATTATTCTGATTGTAACGGCGATCCAGACTTGCCACTTGCTTTCCGTCAACCAGAATTACGGCATAATCACGCAAATCCTGTATAATCAGTTTCTGTTTGCCTGCCTTGTTTATGGTAGTCTGATAGTGTATGTAACCGAAGTCGACTCCCAGATCTTCCATTGAAAGGACATTTTCCGATTCGGTAGTCTGGTGAAAAGCAGCCTGCAAAGGAGCACTTTCTTTCAGTTCAATCGTTGCGAAGGTTGTTGTCGGATTGTCGGCGGGAACCTCGGGCAATACGGTTCCATGAGGCAGATGCTTCTGAATGACTTCCCTGAAAGCATAATATTTCGGGTAACAGTTTCCCCATTCACCCAGAGGCGCGTCATAATCATAGCTGGTGGGCTGCGGACGATATCCTCCAGCCGTATTGGCACCATTCATGTACCAGAAATTTGTTCCTCCGTGGAACATATACATACTAACGGATACGCCTTGTCCCAACATCCAATCGAGTTGCTCGGCAGGGCGTTTATAGTCGACTGTCGAATGGCGCTGTCCCCACACATCGAACCAGGCCGGATAAAATTCCGCCACAAAATACGGACCGCCCGGATGATATTTATCGATGATCTTAAAGATATCTTCGCTGAACACTCCGTTCAATGTCGGCAATGCACCATCAATGTGTCCGGCCTCAACCTGCCCGCCACCGTCGCAAGTAAATAGCGGAACATTGAATCCGGCATCTTTTATCATATCGCGGAGAGCTGCCAGATATTCTTTATCCGCCGCATACGAACCGTACTCGTTTTCTACCTGCACCATTAATATGTTTCCGCCGTTATTGACCGTCAACGGGGCCAGTTGTTTGCCAAGCGCTTTTATATAACGTTCGCAATACTCCAGGAAGCGGGGATCTTTGCTGCGGTAGACCATGTCCTTTTCTTTCAACAACCAGGAAGGATAACCGCCGAAGTCCCACTCAGCACAAGCATACGGACCCGGACGGAGAATCACATACAAGCCTTCCTCCTGTGCCAGACGTACAAATTCGGCAACATCCGCCTGCCCGCTGAAATCAAACTCACCGGGCTGTCGTTCGTGAAAGTTCCAGAACACATAGACTGATATTGTATTCAATCCCATGGCACGTGCCCTTTTCAAACGGTCGCGCCAATATTCGTGAGGAATACGGGCGTAGTGCATCTCGCCACAAATCAACTGCACATCCTTACCGTCAACATTGAAAGTTCCGCCGTCTATCTTAATACGCTCTTTAGAGGAGCAAGCCAAAAACAGAAACGGCATGAGCAAACCCAGTATGAACTTATAAAGCCTTTGTCCTTTATTCATAATAGATGATTGTTATATTTTTATTTCTATACCTATTGTACAAATGCATGCCGGAATTTACTTACCTTATTCCAGCCTCCACGGGTAAAGTCGGGAACAGCCACCGGAGCCGAACCATTTTCCAAAGAGAGGCGAGTCAACTCAGCCATGCAACACCACTCAGCGAGATCATACACATCCATATCCAACGGTAATCCGTTGCGCAGACAATACACCAGACGATAATCCATGATATAATCCATACCACCATGGCCGCCTACCTTTTTGGCTGTTTCTTCCAGTTCCTGATGAATCGGATGCTTATATTTGTTCATCAATTCCCGTTTCACATCTTCGGGCAAAGAACCGTGCGCATTCAGGTTTTCATGGTTGGCAACAACATTCGTATCTACCTGTTCGGGGCGCAGGCAATATTCCTCCACCGGATATTTGCTGGCATATCCGTCAGTGCCGACCAGTTGATACATCCGGCTATACGGGCGTGGCGTCATTACGTTATGCTGGATGAGCATTGTCTTACCGTTTTCCGTACGAATGACAGTAGTTGTCTGGTCACCGTTCTGGAAATCTTTTACTTCTTCGCCCGTGGTTTTCCGGATATATGCCGGTCCGTTAACCGCCTTTGTATCCACAGCCACCAATGTCTTCATCCTGTCTCCCCGATGAATATTGAGTAGTTGGCAAGCCGGGCCAATGCCATGCGTCGCATAGACATCCCCACGATTGTTGCGATTATAATCCATACGCCAATTATTCCAGTAAGAAGACCAATAATCTTCCAAATTATGAATATAAGCGCCCTCAACGTGCAGAATCTCGCCGAAAACTCCTTGCTGTGCCATGTTCAATGTTGTCAGTTCAAAGAAATCATATACACAGTTTTCCAGTTGCATACAGTGTTTGCGGGTTCTTTCGGAAGTATTTATCAAACTCCAAATCTCCTCCAATGTCATGGCGGCGGGAACTTCGATAGCTACGTGTTTGCCATGTTCCATAGCATACACTCCCATTTCCGCATGGTGTTTCCAGTCAGTAGCCACATACACAAGGTCAATATCATCCCTTTCACACAACTGTTTCCAGGAGTTCTCATCACCGTAATAGGTCATAGCCTCCGGCAAACCGGCTTCCTTGAGAATGTTCTGGGCTTTTTCCACACATTCCTGACGTATATCACACAAAGCCTTGATTTGGATACCCGGAATATGTGTAAAACGGACAACAGCTCCCGGACCACGCATCCCCAGTCCGATAAATCCCACGCGTACCGTGTCCATCTTGGGAGCAGTTAGTTGAATGACGTCCTCCTGCCCTGAAGGACGTTCCGGAGTAGCCACCACAAGGGGATGCATGGTGCTTTTCTTCTGCCCGCAACCGGAAAAGCCTACAAGCAGAAGGGTAATCATTAAACTGATAAATATCCTGTTCATAACTTTCATTCTTTTTACATAAAACAATATTACCTGTCAGTGACCTTATTTACAATTTCTTCCAAAGACATTCGTGGCGCATCGTCCGCCATGTGCAAATTCTTTTCCACCCATTCGCGTTCCCAATGGAAATAATCGGGCGCTTTCGCTTCCTCTCCGCGAAGCAACGCACGCAAGTAATCGAAGTAAACGAGCCAACGCTCCTTATAATAGGTGTTCATCATGCCGGCCCATTCTTTATAGGCATAGTCATGCAAATTGTCTTCCGATGTCACATGTTCTCCCCAATAGGTAATAAGCATCATCAGGTTGTGGAAGTTGTTCTTTTTCTCTGCGGCCGTATTTCCTGCATCTTTGGCCTGTTGCTGCCAAGTGCTCAGACGGAAAAACGGGTCCTGTGCCAACAACTCATTTTCGGTATCGATCATCATCAGGAATTTGGAAACTTCCTGCTCAAATTTCTCAACTTTCTTCTCTTGATAGGCAGTTATCATATCATAGAACACCGAATCAGCTTCATTGGCAATGACTTGTCTCAGGAAGTGTATCAGATCAATGCGATAGGTACGAACCTCATTAAATTCCGGCATTGCCTTGGCAAAAAGGAACGCTGCTTTCTTGTAAAGATCTCTATCATACTTCTTAGCCAGTCTACCCCAAGAGGAAACCGATTTGAGTTCAAGTGCGGGACGTGCGCACAGGATGTTTTCGGGCGGTCCTTCCTGATAACCGACTTCACTGCTATAAATAGATTTCAACATCATCTTCCAGGCAGTCCGTATTTCATCGGTGATACGTCCGTAACGGGCTGTAACATAAGATTCTATCCATTGGTCTACATCCACCCGGTCTTTGTGCCACACCAGTTCAAGTAACAATTCATACGTAACAGGATTGTTGTTTATACCTTCGGGCAAGATACCTACCCCTTTCATATACTTCGCATATTCGCTATTCGAGGCACGGTAAACTTCATCGGCAAAACGTTGTAATTTTCCGTTGATACCGGGACGTTCGCCGAAGTTTGTAACAGTAGCCCAAATGAAAGGCGTTCCTTCGTAGCCTTTACGGGTTTCCCAATTATTGGTATTCTCCCCGAACAATTCCTGAACCAATACATAGCGTTTATCCAGCTTTTCCAGCAAACCCGGCTTCGGGTTGTCCTGCCAGCCTTGCAACACCCAGATAGATCCGGGAAAATGTTTCTGCATCGTTTTTTGTATAGCTCGTCCTGCATCTCCCAGCGCTACGCCGTCCGTAGCTCCTCCCTCATGAAAAGGGTCGCCGGAGAAGAAACGAATGTCCGAACCGTACAAACGGCGGGTTTCGTCATAAAAGATGGCTGCAACACGATCGAACTCTGGGTCCATAGGATCCAGAATATCCGGGCGAGTGAAAGCACCCCAAGTTCCTTGCGGAATGATATGCGCCTTACTCTTGTTTTTCAGGTTGCTCGGCACCATTCCGTAGAATCCGGGCATTAACGGCTCAATCCCCAATGACTTCATACGCTTCAGCATTTTCTGCACCAGTTTCTTCCGGCTGTCTATCTGTGACTGAGGCATAGGGCCACCCCAACCTTCGATATTTCCCATTAGCCACCAGGCATTATAAGCCGGTCCGGTGATAAAATCGGCAATCTCTTTTTCCGAGTAGTTCATCCGGCGGAGCGTGTTTTGCCATACAGCTTCCGAGCCGTTGGCTACAAGCATCAGGTTCACGCCGTTGAGTGCCATCCAGTCAAGTTCCCATTGCCAGTCGTCCCAGTCATAAAAGCTCATGGTATAATTGAAAGTACAGTAGTTCAGCGCATAGCGATATATAGATGTGGTTTTGACTGTTACAGGTTGTCCGATGACCGGAAGCTCAGTAACGGGGGCGAGCTGGTCACCTAGATGAGACATACTGCGGTGGCAATAATATTTCAGATACCAGTTGACACCGACTGCCGCCGCATTTGCTCCCGTGGCCTGTACCACCAATTTCTTGCCGACAGTCTGCAATATGAAACAATCACCGTCCGAAGACGCAATTTCCTTGAATTGAATATGTTTTCCCAGCCATGGGGCACGGCGGGACACAAGTTCGCGTACGCCATCGAACGTAGCGGCATAGCCAGTGCCTACTACACACAGCAGCACGAAAAGAACAGAAAAGAATTGTTTTAGTATTTTCATGGTTTGTATATTTAAACTAGTGAAAAGGCGGACACTTTATTGATCTGCACCTATGTTAATACGATGATTATCACAACGCTTATCGCCGTCAATGTCGAACATTCCCCGGACATAGCCCTGAAATATGAGTCCTGTCCCTATCGCCGGCGAAGAGGATTTCAAATGTAAGTCAGGTTGTTGTAGCCGGGTACTTTTCAATAGTGGATCTACATCGAACACTGATGTCTTATCACCACTTACAGCCTGCCAGGCGGAAAAGTCGGTGTACTCCTTACCATCCCATATCCATTTATGGTTCTTCTTCGTGGGTGAGAAATAGATATTGCCACCGATATAATTATTCTTTCCCGAAGTCGTGTATTTGCGGATAAAGATATCCCGGTCGGATACGGCATAGATGATATTATTGGCGATTACATTCCCTTCACACAACTCGGAAAGACGGATTTCCCCTTCGCTGCTGTTATCCCGATCATTCACTTTGAGATAATTGTTCGTGCCGTCCAGTTGGCCGCCTTTGAGGTTGTTATTGAACAGAGTGTTGTTCACAACATAACAGTTTTTGGTACTTAGTCCGTCGAAACCGAGATAAGCTCCCATATAGATACCGGTACGGAAGTTGTTGTACACAAAATTATCACGTACGATACAGTCCTTGGTCTGCAACTTGTAACTTTCACTGCAAAGCCCGATACCACGGTCACATTCGAAAACCTCATTCTGCTCTACAATCGTGTTTCCGTTGCCGCACAGGTATATACCGATCGCGCCGCCATTGGATACGGACTGGCTCCAATAGTCCTGCGATTTTTCGTGTGTACAACGGTATACTTTATTGCGACGCACTACCCCGTTGCGTGCATAATTGACCGAAATATCGCCTTTGGGGTTCAGATTATCTCCTCCCGCAATGATGATACCGATATTCTCCACATCGTGTACTTCATTGTCCTGAATGGTGAAGTCGACCACATTGCCTGCCAATGTAAAGGCTTCACTTGTGCCGCTATGAATTTCGAAGATTTCACACTTCTCTATCAGCAGGTTGCGAATTGGCGTGTTGTCATCCGTACCTAAGACCAGAATTGCGTGCGCGCTGCGCCAGTCACCTTTTGCGTCAACTAACGGGCAGTCATTCTTTATATCATATACTTTGCATCCCCGGAATGTTATGTTACCGGACGTTCCGGTTATATAAATTCCTTCCGGATCTGTGTTGTTCTCCGAATCGTGGGCATGGCAGATATGCAAGTTCTCAAATTGCATATAGTCTATATTATTGACCTGTACCAGTGCATTGCCCCATCCTTTGATATACAGGTCGGAACCGTCTATTTTAGCAGTTTCACCGGGATAACTTTTCAACGTTATCATCTTGCCGGGCTTTCCCGAACGTGTCGGAACGACAAACTCTCCGTATGATCCCTCCCGCAAGAAAACGGTATCGCCAGGATTGACACGCTGCAGTGCTGCGGCTATTGTTTTTAAAGGTTTTCTTTTACTTCCATTATTCGCATCATTACCAGTCGGAGCCACATACCAATGGGCAGAAGCAGCTCCGCATGCTAACAAGCTAAATAGAAGAAAGCTTATGAGCGAACAAAAACTTTTTCTCATTTCTATTTGGCTTTAATTGAATATCTTTGAATTTAATCTATAATCTGTTTTATTACTGATCGGCTCCTATGCTGATATTTGTTCCATTGTAACGTGCATTACCATCAATATCATAGCTACCTACGAAATAGGCGGCAATGAAATAACCGGCGTTCTTAGCGGGCGATCCTGATTGTAAGTGCAAATCAGGAGCGGATATGTCAAGGCTCACCAATTTCGGATCGACATTATAAAGCGAGTTCTCATCTCCGCTGGCTTTCTGCCATGAAGAGAAATTCGTATATTCTACACCATCCCAAAACCACTTGTGATTGGCAGAAGTCGGAGAATAATAGAGGTTGTAGCCGATTTTATTCTTGCTACCGGACCGGGTGTATTTACGGACAAAAATATCCCTATCGGTCACAGCATAAATGAGGTTGTTCATTATTGTATTATTAGTACAATTCTCAGCCAGGCGAATCTCACCCTCGCTATCCTTTTCATCATTGATATTTTCCGAATTATTGCTTCCGTTCAACGCACCGCCAACCAGGTTATTGTGATAGAGCGTGTTATTTACAACATAACATCCGGACGTACCTCCTACCGTGTATCCGATATAATCGCCCAGGTAAATTCCCGTACGATAGTTGTTGTAAACAAAATTATTACGCACAATACAATCTTTGGTAGCCAGCACATTACTCTCGCTAACCAAACCGATAGCACGGTCACATTCCCACACGATATTCTGCTCGATAATAGTACTTGCACCTCCGCAAACATAGATTCCAATCGCCCCATAAGCGGCAGGATTATTATAAACACCTTCCCAAAAATCCTTTGAGACCTGATGAGAGCACCGATATACCTTGTTTCGTCTCACCACTCCGTTACGCGCATAATTTACGGATATATTACCACCTGCATTCAAGTTGTCTCCTCCGGCCACAATAATACCGATATTCTCGACATCATGTACTTCGCAATCCTGTATGGTAAAACCGTCAACATTCCCGGCAATAGTCAGCGTTTCACTGGTTCCGGTATGCATATCGTAGATTTCGCATTTTTCAATTGTCAGATTACGTATCGGTGTGCCGTTATCATCTCCTATGACTAGAAACGCATGCGCACTACGCCAGTCACCGTTGTTATGTCCTGCAAGACAAGTACTTTTTATATTATAAACCTTACAGTTACGGAAAGTGATGTCTCTTGACACTCCATTGATATATACCCCTTCCGGGTCGGTATTAACATCCGAATTCGTAGCATTGCAGATATGCAGGTTTTCAAAAGTCATATATTGGACACTTTTCAGTTGCACCAATGCACTGAACCAACCTTTGATCGTCATTCCGGTCCCATCAATCTTAGCAGTTTCGCCCGGATAACTTTTTAATGTTATCAGTTTACCTTTTTCCCCTGAACGAGTAGGAGTGACAAACTCATGGTATGCACCCTCCCGGAGAAAAATCGTATCACCGGGATTGACACGCAACAATGCCTTTGAAATACTTTTCAGAGGACTGTCCAGAGTACCACTGTTTCCATCGTTGCCTGTGGTAGCCACATACCAGCTTACCGGTTCATTGCCGGAAGGGTTATCAGGACTTTCCGGTTCATCCCCTCCATTTCCACCTTGTTCTTTTCCCGGTTCATCCGGTAGTTCCTTATCATCGTTGCCACACGCGCTAAGCCCGATGAACAAGGTAAGAGCCAATAGAATCATTTTCTTTCTCATTTGTACTTCTTTTAAATACCCTATTAAAAACTGAAAAACAGAAGAGGCGGCTTAAAGATGCAGAAGCACTCCTCCCCGCCTCATTCCCCCTTAATTATTCATAAACTATCTTCCTTATCACATTATTTTTCTTATCGTAGACATAAATCACACCATTTTTATCTACGGCAAGGTCCTGAGGTCCTGAGAAAGCGGCAGAGCCGGCATTAGCATCCACATATCCTGCCTGAGTGCCACCTGCAACCAAGCGTACCACTCTGTTTGTCATATCGAGCAGGCGAATACTTTGGTCAAGATTCTCTCCACCGTCCCACGCACCATTACCAGCTACGTAGATATCACCGTTCGAATCAATAGCCAAATCAGACGGGAATGTAAAGAGTGCATCCTCAAAAGATCCGTTCAGATAGCCCGATGTTCCTTTACCTATCAAATTCTCTGCTTCCCAAGTACCAGCTTTGAATTTTACAATGCCATTCAGAATCTGGTCGGCTGCATACAAATTACCTTCCTTATCCACAACAATCCCTCTAAAATTACCGGTAGTTATCTGGGTAGATCCCTCTGCCGTCCATTTGTAAATACCACTGCTGGACGATACAAAAATATCTCCATTGCGTTTATCTACGGTCAGGAACCAAGGTTCAAAGTCTGTTTCTCCAAGTGTAGTTGTCACTCCTTCAGGTGTTATTTTCCTGATTTTCCATTCGAACACATCGGTCAGAATTATATTTCCTTCCGCATCGCAATCCATTCCGTAAAGTCCGTTAAAGCGTGCCTGTACTCCTGTTCCGTCAATGCAACCTTTATTTCCGGCCAGTCCTGCCAAAGTCGTGACAGTTCCGTCAGGAGTAATCTTACGAACACAGTAGTTGACGCAGTCGCCTACATACACATTTCCGTCATCATCTACGCAAACAGAACCTTTCTTCCAGTCTTCTGCCGGCTCTGCTTTGGCAGCGTCAAAGAAAAACAGCGCCTCACTTCCAACTCCATCCTGATATCCCGGTTCGCCATTGGCACTACCTGCCAACGTAGTGACTACCGCAGAGAATGAATAAGTAAACTTATCGATAGTACGAACGGGTTCCCGGTTGGCAATAGTAATAGTAAGCTCTCCGTCCCCCAATTTAGGAGGGACGATAGCCAGAATGTTGTTCATACTGCAATTAAGCACTTTCAAAGGAATGTTTCCTAAAGTTACCGAGATATCTTCCGGATTCTCAGAAAAATTCTTTCCGGTAATCAGAATTTCCGTTCCGGCACTACCGCTAGTCGGATAAAAACGATTCACAACTACCGGACTACCAGCATCGTGCCCGTCATCGTCTTTACAACTGCTAAATAGATTTACACTACCTATCAGTAAAATCAAAATTATATATTGAATAGTGTTCAGTTTCATAAGACTTATCATTTTTCTACGGTTGTTATTTTCTTTACACAATTATTCCGCCGGTCTAATACATATACCGTACCGTCCTTATCGACACAGACAGAAGAAGGCGCACCAAAGGCGGCTGGCAGGCTTTCAAGCGCTGAATTGACACCTGCATAAGAAAGCACTTCAAAGCTGCTATCCGTATTTCCGGAAGTTCCGGAACCGGCAAATGTGGTAACCATTCCCGTTTTCTGGTCTATATACCGAATACTTTGGTCGGCACTAACTGTCGAAGCTTCTGCTGTACCATTACCTGCTACCAAGATATTACCGTCTGCCGTAACTGCTATTCCCCACGGAGAAGTAAAGGTCGCTTCATTAACCGGACCATCAGCATATCCGCTTTTGCCGGTACCAGCTATTACAATAGGTGTATCCCAACGATCCTTGACATATTTAATAAT
>USPQ01000092.1 GCA_900556625.1 uncultured Bacteroides sp.
TGCTACAAAGATATAACAAAGGATTGGAAAAGTAAAAAAAGAAGCAATAAAAAATCCCCTCATTGTTATCAATGAGAGGATTTTGAATTTATAGCGTGTATGCTATCTCGATTATTTTTTGAAAAAGTCTTGTACTTTTTCGTTCGGAACCATTTGTTCATCAAAAACGTATGCTCCAGTTTTCGGAGATTTTACCATTTTGATAACCTTGGTATAAGCACGACCTTCTTTAGAGCCATCGTGCAAACTTGCTACTGTTTTCTTTGCCATGGGTTATACTTCTTTATTATTTAATTTCTTTGTGTACTGTTACTCTTTTCAGAATCGGGTTGTATTTCTTCAACTCAAGTCTTTCTGTAGTATTCTTTCTGTTCTTAGTTGTGATATAACGAGATGTTCCCGGCATTCCACTGTCTTTGTGTTCTGTACATTCCAGAATCACCTGTACTCTGTTACCTTTTGCTTTCTTTGCCATTGTAAGTTTTCTCCTCTACGTTTAGCCGATTACTTTAATGCTTTTCCAATCACAATAACCTTTAGCCACAGCTTCAGTCAGCGCAGCGTCCAGTCCCTTTTTGTTGATAATACGCAGCCCGTTAGCGCAAATGCTAAGGCTGATCCAACAATCTTGTTCTACATAGTAGAACTTTTTGTTAAACAAGTTCAAATCAAAGGTTCTTTTAGTTCTTCTCTTTGAGTGTGAAACATTGTTGCCAATCATGGCTTTCTTTCCGGTAATTTGACAAATCTTCGACATTTCTATCTTATTTTTATAGTTTTATATCTATACTTATTTCAAACAGGACGCAAAGTAAGTACTTTTATCCGTATAAAACAAGAATTTCTTAAAATAATTCACTTATAAGCAGCTATTTTTCTTTATTTGAGTAAATCTCGGAGCATTAGCAACGCATTATTGCCGGCTCTTTCAATATTCATGGCTCTTCCGCGATTTGTTTCCTGCTTGTATGTCCGAATTTCGTTTTTATAACCAGCAGCTATCCATACAGTCCCCACAGGTTTCTCCGGAGTGCCTCCTCCCGGTCCGGCTATTCCCGATGTGGCGACAGCGCAGTCAGTTTTCAATGCTTTCATCGCACCTTTTACCATTTCAATCACCGTTTCTTCACTAACGGCTCCATACTTTTCCAATGTCTCGGAAGATACGTACAAAAGGTCCTTCTTCACTTCATTGGAATAAGCCACTATGCTACCTTTAAAATATTCCGAACTTCCAGCGATAGATGTCAGTCGCTCCGCAATGCTTCCACCTGTGCAACTTTCTGCGGTGGATACGGTTAATTTCCTCTTTTTCAGTAACTCCCCGATGATGACTTCCAATGGGGTGTCTTCTTCGCTGAAAATGTCTTCGCCCAATATTGTTTCCAATTTTGCTTTCTCACGGTTCAGAAGAGTTTCCACTTCTTTCCTGTCATGTCCGCGTCCGGTCAATCTCATACGGATAATTCCCAGTTTGGGCAGATATGCCAGTTTGATGCAATCCGGTAAGGCGACCTCCCAAGCTTCTAATTTCTCTGCCAACACGGATTCGGGGTAATGTTGTACTAAGAAAGTCTGATGCATAATGACATCTGTTTGAAACCTCTCATGCAGTTTGGGTAATACGCTTTCAGCCATTACGGTAGTCATTTCCTGTGGTACTCCCGGCATAGATACAAGTACTTTGCCGTCTCTCTCGAACCAGCTCACAGAAGCACTTCCTACCGGGTTGTTGATTACCGTACAGTTCTTCGGAACCATTGCCTGACCTTTATTCAGTTTATTCATTGGTATTTTACCGGCCAATACCCGTTTCACGTTTTCGAAGACTTCTTCGCTGAATATCAGTTCAGTATTGAAGTACTTACAAAGTGTTTGTTTGGTAATATCATCTTTAGTAGGGCCCAGTCCTCCGGTTACTAAAACAATATTTACCCTTTTCATCGCATTATCAATCGCTTCCAGGATCTCTTCTTCTCTATCGCGAACCGATACGATGCGAAGGACTTCAATTCCTATATTATTTAACTCCCGCCCCATCCAGGCGGAATTTGTATCGACAACCTGCCCTATCAGCAGTTCATCACCAATGGTTATAAGCTCGGCAAACATATTTCTCCTGCTTTATTTATTATATATACCTATTATATCATAAGAATATCCCTACTTCATTAAGCTATTCTTCCTGCTTCTTTCTCTCGTTCCACGTACGTGGACTTTATGTTTCGTGTATGTGAAACAAAGAAATAGAATAGAGGAAACCTATTAATGCTGCCGTCATATTCTCCTAATTCTATCAAGACAAACGGCAAAAGTTACCGTATCCCAATGCTTATATGCCGTTATTCCGATGCAAAAACACGGTTATTGTCACCTATTTTATCATCAATTGTCACTGTTATCACCTATTGTCACTCCTATTATCACCTGTTAAGCGGCTATCATACAAATGATTAGACGGAAAAGTGACAATAGAAAAATAACTTTATAGGGTGACACGAGAATAAGCCGGAAGCTCAATAGAGCAGAAATCTTTATCCAGATATTTGAAATATCCGGTAATGGCAATCATAGCCGCGTTGTCAGTGGTATAGCTGAATTTAGGTATAAAGATATTCCAGCCATACTTTTCCGCATGTTCCCGGAAAGCATTACGCAATCCGTTATTTGCAGAAACTCCTCCCGCTACAGCCACCTCTTTTATCTTATACTCTTTCGCAGCTTTTCGCAGTTTATCCATAAGGATATCTACTACCGTTGCTTCCAATGAAGCTGCCAGATCCACTTTATGATGTTCGATAAAATCAGGATCTTCCTTCATCCAGTCGCGCAATGAATATAAAAATGAAGTTTTCAGTCCACTGAAACTATAATCCAATCCCGGAATATGAGGTTTGCTGAATGTATATGCTTTCGGATTTCCCTGGCGTGCCAGCTTATCGATAATGGGGCCGCCCGGATATCCTAATCCCATAACTTTTGAACATTTATCGATTGCTTCACCTGCGGCGTCGTCAATTGTCTGACCGAGAATCTCCATGTCATTATAGGCCTTTACCAATATAATCTGCGAATTTCCTCCGGACACTAAGAGGCAAAGGAATGGAAATTGTGGCTGTTTATTTTCTTCTCCTTCAGCTTTAATAAAATGAGCTAAAACATGACCTGTCAGATGATTAACATCAATCATAGGAATCCCGAGAGAACGAGCGAATCCTTTAGCGAAAGAGACTCCGACAAGTAAGGACCCCATTAATCCGGGACCACGTGTAAAAGCTACTGCACTCAACTCTTCCTTAGTGACTCCGGCACGTTTCAACGCTTCATGTACTACCGGTACGATATTTTGCTGGTGTGCCCGTGAAGCCAATTCGGGTACTACGCCGCCGTATGCTTCGTGTACGGCTTGACTTGCTACCACATTTGACAGCAGATAACCATCCTTGATAACGGCTGCCGACGTATCATCACAGGAGGACTCAATTCCTAATATTATTGCACTCATAAGTTATTTAAACTATTAAACGGTGCAAAAGTAATCATAAAACTACGATTCATAACGAACTATTTTATATTTTTGTTCGCAAAATAAAAATAATCGCTTATCAGAACGCTGAAAAAGACTGTACGCTGGGTAGTTGGTATTGTACTGGGAGTATATATCGGAACTATTGTTTTGCTGAACATACCAAATGTTCAGCAAGCGATGAGTGCGTTTGTCGCCGATGAACTTTCCGAAGTGTTGAAGACGAAAGTGGTAATCGGCAGAATCAATATGGGATTATTGAACCGTATTATCATTGATGATGTATTGCTTGATGACCAAAGTGGACAGGAAATGTTGAAAGTCACCCGTTTGTCTGCCAAGTTCGACATTGTGCCTTTTTTTAAGGGAAAGATTTCTATCAGTAGTGTACAGCTTTTCGGTTTCAATATTAATCTTCGCAAGGAAACACCGGATACTCCTCCTAACTTTAAATTTGTTCTGGATGCTTTTGCTTCCAAAGACACTGTAAAGAAAGAGAGTTCGCTTGATTTGCGTATCAATTCAATATTGATTCGTCGTGGAAGAATGTCTTATCATGTACTTTCGGAAGAAGAGACTCCGGGAAAATTTAATGCCAAGCATATCCAACTTCAGAATATTATAGCCAATATATCTTTGAAAGCATTGAGCAAAGATTCGGTCAATTTGGGAATCAAGCGATTGAGCCTTGATGAGAAGATGTCCGGATTTTCTTTGAAGAAAATGAGCTTGAAGCTGGTAGCCAACAATAAACAGACAAGCATTGATAATTTTGCTATTGAACTGCCCGAGACTTCTTTAAAAATGGATACTATCCACTTGGTGTATGACAGTTTACAAGCATTCGAGCATTTTGCGGAGGAAGTGCATTTCTCTTTCCGCACGTTACCATCGCAGATTACATTAAAGGACATCTCTCCTTTTGTGCCGGTTCTTTCTCATTTCAAGGAACCGATAACGTTGGACATGGAAGTAAAAGGAACTGTAGACCAGTTGAACTGTTCGCATTTGGAGATTGTGTCGGAGGAACAGCAATTCCGTCTTAGAGGGGATGTCTCGTTACAGGATTTATCACATCCGCAGGATGCGTATGTGTATGGTACTCTTTCCGAACTTTCGGCCAATACCCGTGGGGTAGGCTTTTTAGTACGTAACTTGAATCCGGATTATAATGGAGTTCCTCCCATTCTCGAACGTTTGGGAAATATTAGTTTTCGCGGAGAAATTTCCGGATATTTCACAGACTTGGTAACGTACGGTCAGTTGCGTACAAGTCTGGGAGATGTGAAAACCGACTTAAAGTTAAGTGCGGATAAGAGCAAAGGGCTGTTCGCTTACTCCGGTGCGGTGAAAACAACGGACTTCAAGCTGGGGGAACTATTAGCTAATGAACAGTTGGGAGAAATAACTTTCAATCTGGATGTGCATGGACGGCATATCACAAATCAGCGCCCAACTGTAGAACTGAAAGGCCTGATTGCTTCAATAGATTATAGTAGATACAGGTATGAAAATATCACGCTGGACGGAGAATATAAGCGGGGTGGATTTAACGGTAAGGTAGCATTGGACGATCCGAATGGTTCCGTCTATCTGAATGGGGATGTCAATGTCACTTCCAAAGTTCCTACCTTCAATTTTCTGGCGGTAGTACACAAGGTGCGTCCGCATGATCTTAATCTTACTACTAAATATGCGGATGCGGAGTTTTCGTTGAAATTAAGGGCCAACTTCACAGGTGGTTCCATAGAAGAGATGATTGGAGAAATCAATGTCGATAGTTTGGAATTTACGGCTCCGGATAAAGAGTATTTCATGAAGAACATGAATATTCGGGCTACAAAGAAAAATGACGAAAACCAATTGAAGCTGACTTCTGAGTTTCTGACGGCTGATGTAGAAGGGAAATTCCAATACCACACCTTGCCCGCCAGCATTCTTAATATTATGCGGAAATATATTCCGTCTCTGATATTGCCGCCTAAAAAAGAATTTGAAACGCATAATAATTTTCAGTTTGATATACATATCTATAATACGGATATTCTATCTACCATCTTTGATATTCCATTGACAATATATACCCATTCTACTTTGAAAGGATATTTCAACGATCCTTTGCAGCGTCTGCGTGTAGAGGGGTATTTTCCCCGTTTGCAATATAAGAATAACTTTATAGAATCGGGTATGGTTCTTTGTGAGAATCCAGCGGATCATATTCGTGCGTTAGTTCGTATGACCAATCTGAAAAAGAAAGGAGCGGTTAATCTTTCTTTGGATGCGCAAGCCAAAGATGATAATGTCAGTACAACCTTGAATTGGGGTAATAATGCGGCTGTAACGTATAGCGGACAGTTGGCGGCTGTAGCTAAGTTTCTCCGTACGGAAGGAGAAAAACCGCTCTTAAAGGCAACGGTAGACGTGAAGCCTACTGATGTAATATTGAATGATACGCTTTGGAAAATACATCCTTCGCAAGTGGTAGTGGATTCGGGAAAGGTGGATGTGAACAATTTCTATTTCAGCCATCAAGACCGTTATGTACGTATCAACGGACGTCTGTCTGACAATCCCGAAGACTCGGTCAAGGTTGACTTGAAGGATATCAATATGGGATATGTGTTTGATATTGCCAGTATATCGGATGATGTAAATTTTGAGGGAGATGCTACGGGAACGGCATACGCGTGCGGTGTGTTGAAGAAACCTGTCATGAATACTCGTTTGTTTATAAAGAATTTCTCTCTCAATCAGGGACGATTGGGAGATTTGGATATATATGGTGAATGGGACAATGAGAATAGAGGAATCCGGTTGGATGCGTTTATCCAGGATATTGCTCCTTCTCCTTCGCGCGTCACGGGTATTATTTATCCGTTGAAACCGGAGAGCGGACTTGATTTGAATATTGAAGCGAATGAATTGAATTTGAAGTTCCTCGAACACTATATGAGAAGCATCGCTAATGATATAAAAGGACGCGGAACAGGTAAGGTGCATTTTTATGGCAAGTTCAAGGGATTGAATCTGGATGGTGCAGTAATGACAGATGCATCTATGAACTTCGATATTCTGAATACTCACTTTGCCATCAAAGATACCATTCATCTGGCTCCTGGTGGATTGACATTCAATAATATACATATTTCCGATATGGAGGGGCATACGGGAAAATTAAACGGATATCTGCATTATAAACATTTCAAGAATCTGAATTATCGTTTCGAGATACAGGCTGATAATATGCTTGTGATGAATACGAAAGAATCGGCGGATATGCCTTTCTATGGAACTGTATATGGAACCGGAAATGTAATGTTGTCCGGCAATGCTGCACAAGGGCTGGAAGTGAATGCGGCCATGACAACGAATAGGAATACGACCTTTACCTATATTAATGGTAGTGTAGCGTCGGCTACCAGTAACCAGTTTATTAAATTTGTAGATAAAACGCCACGTCGGACTATTCAGGATTCTGTTCAAATTATCTCTTATTATGATCAGATACAACAAAAACGTCAAGCAGAGACAGAAGAACAAAAAACGGATATCCGGTTGAATATTTTGGTGGATGCAACTCCCGATGCCACTATGCGGATTATTATGGACCCGGTTGCCGGAGATTATATCAGTGGAAAAGGAACAGGAAATATCCGGACGGAATTTTATAATAAAGGAGATGTCAAGATGTTCGGTAACTACCGGATCAATCAGGGAGTGTATAAATTCAGTTTGCAAGAAGTGATCCGCAAGGACTTTTTGATTAAAGATGGAAGTACAATTACTTTCAATGGTGCGCCTTTGGATGCAAATATGGATATACAGGCTTCTTATACCGTAAATTCGGCTTCATTAAATGATTTGATGCCGGATGCTTCGTCCATTATACAGCAGCCCAATGTGCGGGTTAATTGTATAATGAATTTAAGTGGTATGTTGGTGCGTCCTACTATCAAATTGGGTATCGAACTTCCGAATGAAAGAGATGAGGTACAGACATTGGTACGCAATTATATCAGCACTGAAGAGCAGATGAATATGCAGATTCTTTATTTGTTGGGAATTGGTAAGTTCTATACGGAAGACGCTCGTAATAATAATCAGAACTCGAATGTCATGTCATCGGTGCTATCCTCCACTCTGTCCGGTCAGTTGAACAATGCGCTGTCGCAGGTTTTTGAGACGAATAACTGGAATATCGGAACGAATTTGAGTACAGGAGACAAAGGTTGGACAGATATGGAAGTGGAGGGTATTCTTTCCGGACAGTTGCTGAATAACCGGTTATTGATTAATGGAAATTTCGGTTATCGGGATAACCCGATGGCGAATACGAATTTTGTCGGTGATTTTGAAGCAGAATGGCTGATTAATCGTTCAGGGGATATTCGTTTGAAGGCATACAATGAAACGAATGACCGTTATTATACAAAAACAAATCTAACCACACAAGGGGTGGGAATTATGTATAAGAAGGATTTTAATAAGTGGAGCGACCTGTTTTTCTGGAATAAATGGAAAATACGTAATAAACGGGAAAGGGAGAAATCGGAAAAGGACGGGCAGCAACCGACGGATAGTATTATAACAAAATGACATACAAACATCTATAATCTATCACTTTAAATACATATAGATAGAAATTAAGCGATGACAGAGTCCTATTATATAGGCTTTATCATCGCTTATTTTATTTACCGGATAACCTTTTCATTTATGGAATGACATTTCCATCACTATCTATATTTACTGTAAGATCAGTCTCTCCTAATTCTAAATCAATGCGATAATATTTTGTGTCATTAGCTTTTTCGATATACTCTGCGTCATCCAAATTATATTCTTTATATTGCTTTTCGATAACATTCCTAACAGTCTCCGGAAGTTCATTTTTATGCACTTCCCATGAAGTCGAATACCAGTTTCCGTTCGAATCGAATAATATTTCTTTATGGATTCTGTTATGAATGATGTCCACTTCCGTATATCCGTAATACTTATCATTTCGGTCGTTTTCTATATCTACTTCCATGATAAGAGCATTTGAATAGTTTTTATAAATGAAATTCTTTATGGCCTCTGTCAGTTGAACAGGGAGATATTCATCTTCATCATTATCTGTGTCAACAATACTCTTTATCAATGTTCCATTGGCAGAATAGTGCAAATCCACCTCTTGATTTTGTTTTTCCACTTCGATTACATAAATAATTTCAAAACCATCCCGTTCTAATTTATCTACATCATCTACTTTCCAAGTAAGATAATATTCGCTGTTTTCAAAAGAGGCCTGTATTTCTTGGGGCAATGCAGAGAGAGGAATATCCGTTTCAGTCATTTTCCATATTCCGTCCTGTGTAAACCAGGCAGATATTTCATACTGGTCATAGAAATCAGCGACATAATATCCGGCCTTACTTTCCCATTTTACATTCGTTACATTCGGGTATTTGGATGATAAGGCATTCTGTAACTCTACAGGTACGTTCAGTGATTCGTCATCATTATTGTCACAACTTTGTAAACTCCATATAGCACTTAGTGCCAGTAAAAAAGCAAATTTTTTTAGTTTCATTATCAGTCTGTTTTAAAAGATTTAATTAATCAATATCAATCAAATTAAATTTCAAGTCGAATTTCAATTCCGTACGGTTGGACAGTTTTACTTCATAATCTTTTTTATCCCTCTCTATTTTCAGGATTTTAGCATCGGGATAATTGGTCGTTACATATTTTTGAATTGTTGCAGGGATAATAGCTGCAGGTACCGCACTATATTTGCAATTTACTTCTTCCCAGTTTCCTTTGTTATCAAATTCTACTTTATCGCCATTAGTGAAAATCACTTCATAACTTTTATAAAAGAAATCACTTTCCATTTTGGCTAATGCTACTTTGCTGTCGGCAAAATGCTGCTTGATAAACTGCTGTGCTTGTTGTGGCATTTGAGTTACCTGAATAGGTTTGTCGTCATCTGCACGAGCTACTGTTTGCAAAGTAAAAAGACATACTAATAAGAATACTAACTTTTTCATAATCGTTGTTTTTTAAATATTGGTTTTTACTACTATTATTAATTTCACATTGCAAAGATGAAAGGAGAATCTGAAAAGATTTGGGAATTTTGAGAATTATCGAAAAAAATCTCACAAAAATATAGTGACGCTATCCTGTTAACATAGCGTCACTATTTATATAAGGATACCGTCATTGTCCTATAGCGATAGCGTCATATAATTTCTTCTTGATATTAGATTCTTTAGGATTCTTTTAAAACTACTAATATACACATCGTTTATTTTTGCACACACGAATTTGACGATATTCATATTAAATAACCATAAGAACTTTTTTATGACTATGAGAACAAATTATTTTTTATTATTCGCTATTCTATTGGGAGTTATTCCCATGAGTTACACGCACGCCAATGATTCAATACCGAAAAGCGTGATTCTGTACACACCTTACACAAAAATCTCCGTATCGCCCGGAGCGTCAATTGATTACAGTATTGATCTTATTAACAACACGGACCAATTGACGAATGCGAATCTTTCTGTTAGCGGATTATCCTCCAGTTGGAAACACGAAATGAAATCCGGTGGCTGGAGCCTTAGCCAGCTGTCGGTACTTCCCAAAGAGAAAAAGACTTTTAATTTAAAAGTCGAAGTTCCATTAAAAGTGAATAAAGGCAATTATCATTTTGTGGTATATGCCGGAAATGCTAAACTTCCCTTGGATGTGGTGGTTGCTCAAAAAGGAACGTACCAAACCGAATTTACTACTGACCAGCCCAATATGCAGGGAAATTCGAAATCAACCTTCACTTTCAGTGCTACTTTAAAGAATCAGACCGCCGATCAGCAACTATATGCTTTGATGGCTAATGCCCCCAGAGGGTGGAATGTCGTTTTTAAACCGAACTACAAACAAGCCACTTCTGCACAAGTAGAGGCAAACAGTACACAAAATGTAAGTATAGATATTACCCCTCCTGCCAATGTAGAAGCCGGTAGCTATAAAATTCCGGTACGTGCTGCTACAGGTACAACTTCTGCCGAATTGGAACTGGAAGTAGTTGTCACCGGTTCTTATCAAATGGAACTGACTACTCCTCGCGGGTTATTGAGCACAGATGTCACAGCTGGTGATGTGAAGAAAATAGAGCTGGAAGTAAGAAACACTGGTTCTTCATTACTGAAAGACATTCAGTTGTCTGCCAATAAACCTGCAGACTGGGAAGTTACTTTTGAACCTTCAAAGGTTGACGCATTAAAAGCTGGAGAGACATCAACGGTAATGGCTACTTTGAAAGCTTCTAAAAAAGCGCTGCCCGGGGACTATGTGACTACTATCATGGCCAAAACTCCTGAAGTAAATGCCGACGCGCAGTTCAGAATTGCGGTAAAAACTCCGATGATATGGGGATGGGTAGGTGTGCTTATCATCATTGCTACTATCGGTGTGGTTTACTATCTGTTCCGTAAATATGGAAGGAGGTAAATGATGGGCGAACAAGTGATCGTACTTACCGATTTGACCAAACAATATGGTAATTTCA
>USPQ01000093.1 GCA_900556625.1 uncultured Bacteroides sp.
TGAATATCATTTCATATACTAAATTTAATCAAATATAGAAATCTTGAATGTGCTGATTAATTCATCAAACTCTTCTTCTTAATATCGAAGATTAATAAAAGAATTTGCTTTAAAATTTAATATCTCTTATCTTTGCTATATCATAACACAAGTATGTATATACTAAATCATTATACAATGAAAACATTCATTCAATGCATAATCTTTGCTATTCTGACATTTACCAGTCCTTTTCTCGATGCCCAAGAGAAAATAATTGTATGTCCGAATGAATTACAACAAGAATGGGCAAATGCCGAAATAGGAGTTATCATTCACTTTGATATGCCGGTATTCCACCCCGACTATAATTGGCGACAATTTGGTACCCATCCTTCACCATCTACATTTAATCCTTCTTCCCTTGATACCGATCAATGGATACACACAGCCAAAAGCCTTGGAGCCAAATATGCAGTGTTAGTAGCCAAACATTGCAGCGGTTTTTCATTATGGCCAACAACGGCTCATGAATACAGTATAAAAAATTCACCTTACAAAAATGGAAAGGGAGACATTGTAGCCGAATTTGTCGCTTCTTGCCGAAAATACGGAATTAAACCAGGAATCTATGCCAGTACTACCGCTAATGGTTTTCTACATGTCGACAACCCTGGACTTGTCAAGAAAGGAAGTCCGGTCACCCAAGAAGAATATAACAAAATAGTAGAGACACAATTGACCGAACTTTGGAGTAATTACGGAAAACTGTTTGAAATATGGTTTGATGGCGGCGTACTCTCTCAGCAAAATGGAGGAGCTGATATATTGACACTTATTCAACGTTTACAGCCCAATTCCATTGCATTTCAAGGCCCTTATGGATATCCGAATTTAATCCGCTGGGTAGGTAATGAAGAAGGTAACTCTCCTTATCCCTGTTGGGCAACAGCCGATGCAACAACTTCCGCTGATGGCGTACAGAAGATAAAAGGCTTATACGGTAATCCACACGGAAACTACTGGTGTCCCGGAGAAGCTGATTTCACACTACGCCGTAATGACTCATTCCAAGGTGGTTGGTTTTGGCGCGCTAATGAAGATCATCTGATATTTTCTACTGATGAGCTTTTACTTAAATATGAAACCAGTGTAGGACGTAATACCAATATGCTGCTTGGTTTAGTAATAGATAAGAACGGCTTGGTTCCTGATGCTGATGTAAAAAGAGCGAAAGAATTCGGTGACATTATACGAAAAACATTTTCAAAACCTATCCGAAAAATATCAGGCAAAGGATACGAACTATCTATCCGGTTAAACAAAGAGACCAATATAAGCCGTATCGTATTGTCAGAAGATATAGCATTTGGAGAAAGAGTTCTGAAATATAAACTAAAAGGTCTGTGTAATGGAAAATGGATACAACTTTCTGAAGGAAGTTGTATCGGTCATAAACGGATTGAACATTTTCCAACTCACTCCTTATCTGTTGTAAAGTTGGAAATAGAAGAAGCTAAAGATAATCCGGTCATAAAGTCTTTCGCAATATATTAACACTAAAAAGAAAAGGAGAAACTTGACAACAATAAGTTTCTCCTTTTCTTTTTAGATATTTCTTTCAAAGATATCCAGTAAGTAAACCAAAATAATTTCTTATAATTCCAACTTTGCCGAAATCTCCAACATTCGTTGAATCGGCTTCACTGCCTTTTCTGCTACTTCAGGATCCACCGTAATTTCCGGCGATTCATTCTTCAGACACTCATACAGCTTCTCTAACGTATTCAACCGCATAAAGCTACACTCATTACATCCGCACGTACTATCATTAGGAGGAGCCGGAATAAACGTTGTCTGCGGACATTTCTTCTGCATCTCATGCAGAATGCCCGATTCGGTAGCTACGATATATGTGTTTTCGGGATGATTCACGGCGTACTTCAGCAATGCAGCCGTAGAACCTACCACGTCCGCCAGTTTCAGCACCGTACTCTTACATTCGGGATGTGCCAGTACCAATGCTTCCGGATGTTGTGCTTTCAGTTCCACGATCTTTTCAACCGAAAATTGTTCGTGTACATGGCAGGCTCCGTCCCAAAGAAGCATATTCCTGTTCGTAACTGAGTTGATATAATTACCCAGATTCCGGTCCGGACCAAAAATTATTTTCTCATCTTTTGGGAAGCTTTCCACAATCTGCCGTGCATTGGTGGAAGTTACCACCACATCCGTTACCGCTTTAACCGCAGCCGTTGTGTTGACGTACGAAATAACGGTGTGTCCCGGGTACTCTTTGACAAACTGCGCAAACTTGTCCGCCGGACAACTGTCCGCCAACGAACAACCTGCTTCCATGTCGGGCACCAGCACTTTCTTGTTCGGACAAAGCACCTTCGCCGTTTCACCCATAAAGTGAACGCCGCACATCACAATGATGTCCGCTTCCGTTTTGGCCGCCCATTGAGCCAATGCCAAACTGTCACCAACGTAATCAGCGATGTCTTGTATTTCACCCTTCTGGTAGTAGTGGCCCAGAATGATCGCATTCTTTTCTTTCTTCAGCTCGTTAATAGCCTTTATGAGTTCATTCATAATAATATTCTTATTTCTTCCTTTTTTAAAAAAATCCTTTGTTAGTGATGATTGCCTGTTAATAATGTTAGCAAATAAATCCGTTTTTTCTTGCCGGATAAGTTATTAGTCCATACTTCTGCTTTATAAGTCCGTTATGAACGGGAAAAAAGAAGAAGATTTACTGTCTATCTGCTTTATTATCAATGCAAGCATCGGTCAATGGGAGTTATCTATTAACTCCCTGTTGATAAAGTGCAAAGTTAAAAACTTTATGGATATAAACAGGCAGATAAGTGCTGAAAAATATGTTTATGTCTGTGTAGAAAGTTTTGGGTTAGTTTTTTGGAATGTTCATAACGAAGGCCTCTTATACCTTCTTTTGAATAATGCAAGAATTATTTTTCAAAATCTTTGCCGATAGTTTTGACAGGTTTTAAACTGTTATCAACATCTGTGTTAACAGAAAAGAGTTACCTTTGCAATCAGAATGTAATAAAAGAAAAGACGTATGCGCAAACTGAAAATAACAGAGCTGAACCGTATCAGTGCCGAAGAGTTTAAACAGGCTGAGAAACTGCCTCTGGTGGTAGTGTTGGATGATATTCGTAGTCTGCACAATATAGGTTCGGTGTTCCGAACTTCGGATGCTTTTCGTATTGAATGTATTTATTTGTGTGGTATAACGGCAACTCCTCCACATCCCGAAATGCATAAGACAGCATTGGGGGCTGAATTCACTGTCGACTGGAAGTATGTTGATAACGCTGTTGATGCTGTTGATAACCTTCGAAAAGCTGGTTATATGGTCTATTCGGTAGAACAGGCGGAAGGAAGTATCATGCTTGATGAACTGGAATTGGATAAAAGTAAGAAATACGCTATCGTAATGGGAAATGAGGTGAAAGGTGTGCAGCAGGAGGTTATTAACCATTCGGACGGTTGTATCGAAATACCTCAATATGGTACGAAACACTCATTGAATGTTTCTGTAACGACAGGAATTGTGATCTGGGATTTATTCAAAAAACTTCGTTGACAGCTTAAAACCTTATTAGTTAATAAGTGGTTTATAACTAGTTAATAATATAGTTAATTCGCTTATAATCAATATATATATAATTGTTCATAAGTATAGAATCCAAGTTATGTCATTGTACTCTTTATAGGAGGGATATATCCTGTTTACTGGGCATATATATCCAGCGTATTGGACATATATGCCCAGCATGGTGGATATATATATACACCACATTGGGTATATATGCCCTGCAAATAGCTTATATATGTCTTGTAAAAACGAAATCGATGTTGGTAAATCAAGGATAATGTTGTAGAAGAAAGTAATAGCTTTACTAACTTTCGGTTAATAAAGTTGGTTAATAAGCATCAGACACGTAATTTAGATTTGTCCGTTCTCTACCAGCAATACTACACGTTCCGTTAGTTTGTCTTCACCTTCCGGATCGTATTCTTTTTTGAGGCTGGCGCCAAACAGTGCAGCAAATGCCTGATAGAATCCGGCTTTGAAAGGTCCCATAAATGCTTTTACCAGTTCATAACTGGTCTGATTACTTTGACGGTCCACTAACTTTATCAACAACTTTCCTTGAGCAAAAGAAAGTTTCTTCATTCGGGCGGTATACTGGTCTTTTAATCCCTTTTCCACCCGTTTAATGTGTTTCTGACGGGCTTTCTCGTTTGGTAATGTTTGCAGATATTCGTAAGTTTCGATAATGGCCTGGTTGATTTCCTTAGAAATAGGATATACTTTTTTCACGTTACGAACAAGTTTGTAATACTCTCTGCGTTCTTTTTCATTTTTGAATTTCAGTGGTCGGAAGATATACACAGTTCTTAGTTGGACACATGGAATCGTATCTCCATTATAGATACACATCGGAACCAAGTATCCATTAATGCTTTGTTTTTCCTGAGCCTGCAGATGCAGTGAACAGTAAAAAACAGCAAACAACGTCATTATTACTATGTTAAGTCTCCTTTTCACATTACAAAAATAGAATTAAAATTTTATTATTCAGATATTTTCTTAGAGCGTTAACCTATTTAAAGTATCTTTGCGCTCTTGTCTGTGAAAAGGCAAGAAGAAAATACACATTTTATTGATGAAAACTACTCAACTATTACGGTTGATAAGTATTATAAACAGCCTGTTCATAATTCCTGCTTGTAGTGCTCAAAACCCTTCAGAAAATCTTATGGAAGAAGTTCTTGAAGATTTATCTGTTAATAATGATATTAATAACTCGGTTAATTCCCTGAATTGGGAAAATGAATTGGAAGAGCTTTCCAACCGTCTGCAGGAGCCTGTTAATTTAAATAGTGCTACCCGTGAACAACTCGAACAATTTCCTTTTTTAAGTGATATTCAGATTGAGCATTTATTGGCTTATATTTATATACATGGGCAAATGGAAACCATTTACGAACTTCAGTTGGTAGAGGAACTGGACAGGCAGACTATTCAGTATTTATTGCCTTTTGTCTGTATAAAAGCTATTAACAATGAGCCTGCTTTTCGGTGGAAAACTATGTTGAAAGATGCAGGAAGATATGGTAAGAATGAAGTGTTAACTCGCTTGGATATACCATTTTATAAACGAAAAGGTTATGAACATACCTATTTGGGACCTTCTGTTTATAACTCTGTGAAATATACATTTCGATATCGTGACCAGCTTTATGCAGGGGGAGTTGCCGAAAAAGATGCCGGAGAACCTTTTGCTGCTTTGCATAATCGCTACGGATATGATTATTACTCATTTTATTTATTACTTCAGAATTGTGGTCGGTTGAAATCATTGGCTGTTGGTAACTATCGGCTTAGTTTCGGGCAAGGCTTAGTGATGAGTACGGATTATCTAATGGGAAAAACAATATATGCATCCTCTTTCAACAATCGCAGCACTGGAATCAAAAGGCATTCTTCTACGGATGAATATAATTATTTTCGTGGGGTGGCAACTACTGTTGCTTTGACAAAACGTTTATCGGTTTCTGCATTCTATTCACATCGGAATATGGATGGTGTTGTTACGGACGGAGAAATAACATCTGTATATAAAACCGGATTACATAGAAGTCGCAAAGAAGCGGATAAAAAGAACTTGCTCACATCACAGTTAACAGGCGGAAATGTTAGTTATCAACAGAACCATATCCGATTGGGTATCACCGGTGTTTACTATGTTTTCAACCGACCTTATGAACCGGAACTAACAGGTTATTCCAAGTATAATATTCATGGAAATCATTTCTATAATTTAGGGATAGATTATGCCTATCGTTGGCGTCGCTTCTCTTTTCAGGGAGAAACGGCGATAGGAAAACAAGGTTGGGCTTCTTTGAACCGATTACAATACTCGCCGGTTCAAGACATACAGTTTATGTTGATACATCGTTTTTATTCGTATGATTATTGGGCTATGTATGCTCATTCTTTTGGTGAAGGAAGTACGGTTCAAAATGAACAGGGATATTATGTTGGATTAGAAACAACACCTTTCAGCCATTGGAGGTTTTTTGTTTCATTCGATCTGTTTTCTTTTCCCTGGAAGAAATACAGAATTAATAAACCTTCCCGTGGAACGGACGGATTGATTCAGGCAACTTTTACTCCGCGTACTAATTTATCAATGTATCTGAAATATCGTTATAAGCAGAAAGAACGTGACTTGACAGGCAGTAAAGGAACACTAACGCTTCCTATTTTTCATCATCAACTTCGTTATCGTTTGAACTATTCTTTGAATGATGTGTTTAGCAGTCGTACAACTTTAGATTATAATCATTTTCATTCTCAGGACAGAGCTGCTACTAAAGGATATCAGGTTACACAGATGATATCCTCCCAACTGCCTTGGACCAGGCTGTTTGCTGACGTTCAAGGCAGTTATTTTTGTACGGACGATTATGACTCCCGTGTGTATGTATCAGAAAAAGGATTGCTCTATACATTTTATACTCCTTCCTTTCAAGGTCGCGGATTTCGTTGTGCTGTCCGGTTAAGATATGAATTGAATAAACACTGGTTGTTTATAACCAAGTTCGGAGAAACTATCTATCTGAACCGGAATGAAATAGGTTCCGGCAACGATTTAATCTATGGAAATAAAAAAGCAGATATACAAATGCAACTACGTATCAAGTTTTAATGTATATTTGTCTGCCAGAAAATAATAAAGGAATACGAGAATAAATGGATGATAAAGCTGCTTTTGACAGAATGTTTAATGAGTGGTATGCACAATTTGTATATTTTGCATACTATTTTGTAAATGATGTCGAAGTCTGCCGGGATATCGTAAGTGATGCTTTTGAATATTTGTGGCGTAATTATGATAAAATAGAAGAAGTTACAGCGAAAACTTATTTGTATACAATAATTCGTACACGTTGCATTGATTACCTTCGTAAACAAAATATCCATGAAGAATATGTCGAATTTACTTCGCAATTAATCAATAAAATAAAAGAATCGGATTCACAACAACCGGATTCCCGTATTTTATGTATTCGTAAAGCCATGAAAAAGCTGACTCCGTATAATTATTACATTTTGGAAGCGTGTTACATCCATAACAAGAAATATAAGGAAGTGGCCGAGGAACTCAATGTAAGCGTGGCAGCTATTCATAAGAATATAGTAAAAGCTTTGCGTATTCTTCGTGAAGAATTAGGCCAAAAAGGTAACCAAAATGAATTTTAAAACGTATATTATATATCTAATGAATAATCTATGGATGAAAATAATACATATATAAATAAGTCGGAAAAGGAAGCTTTGGAAATAATGGAAAATGTTTCTGATATTACTTCCGATCAATTGCAGGCATTAAGAGAGAATGAGGAATGCTTTCAGACCTGCAGTGATATTGCAGAAGCTGTAATAGGAATGCAAATGGAAAAAAATGCACTTTCCATTAATACACAGCAGGCTTTAGCTGATTTTCATCGAAAACATCTGGACAGGCGAAATAAAAAGCTCTATATTTTATGGACAAGTGTTGCAGGAGTAGCGGCAACAATCATTATTATACTGGTTTTACGCATGATGTCCTTTTCTCCGGAATCGGATATAGAAAGTATTAAAGTTTTTCAGGCAGACCACGCCCCGCAGCAAGTTACTTTGCAGGTTGCCGGTGAAGAAAAAGTTGAACCTTTAAAAAAAGCAGTGCAATCACTTCCCTCTTCTACGGTGAAATTATCACCGCAGAAGATTGCTTATAATACTATTCAGACTGAGAATAAGAAAATAAGAAATAAAAAAGTACAGATACATAGATTAAGTATACCGAGAGGAGAAACTTTTAAGGTAGTTTTATCCGACGGGACTGAAGTACTTTTAAATTCGGACAGTCGCTTGTCTTATCCTACGGTGTTTAAAGGAAAAGAAAGAGTTGTTTCTTTGGAAGGGGAAGCTTATTTTAATGTAACCAAAAACACTGAACATCCTTTTATAGTAAAAAGTGGAAATGTTCAGGTTCGAGTATTAGGAACGGAATTTAATATGTGTAGCTATACCCCCGACAATGTCCGTGTTACCTTAATCGAAGGAAAAGTTGCCGTCAGTGATACCTGTAGTTTACAAACTGTAGAAATGAAGCCGGGGCAAAGTGCACAACTCGTTTCAGACGGAACATTTGCCGTTGATGAAGTTGATACGGAAACATTCTTGTATTGGAAGGAAGGATTCTTTTATTTCGACGATGTAGCATTGGTGGATATGATGAAAGAAATAGGTAAATGGTATAATATAGATATAGAATTTAGAAACAGTGAGATAATGAATCTGCGTATGCATTTTCTGGCAAACCGTCAACAGAAAGTTTCTGATTTGATTGAGTTGTTAAATCGTATGGAAAGAATTCATGTCTATTTAGAAGGTGAAAGCCTTATTATCGAGTAAAAAACAACTATTCAGCAAGAAATAAATCCGGTTAGAAAAATATTTTTGGAAAATAAATCTTTTTATGGGTAACCATTCTTTTATAAAACTCGTATAAAATATAAAAAATAGATTTATTTAACCAATCGGATTTATGGAAAGACAAGCATGGAAATTGATTGTTTTACTTTTGTTGTTCTGTTATGTCCATTCACCTTATGTTAAGGCACAAGTTGGTAATGGAAAGCAAATAACAATGGAATTTAAAAATGAAGGTTTACCTTCTATTTTTAAACGTTTGCAGAAATTATCGGGATATAAAGTACTTTTTATCTACGATGAAGTTCGTTCTTATCATTCTACCGGAAAGGTGGAGAAAGCTTCGATTGAAGAAGTTTTAAAGGTAATTATTGGGAAGCATCCTTTGAAGTATGTCATTGAAGGGCAATTCATCAATATTACACATAAAAATCCTCAGAATGTTATTTCGGAAGTAAAAGGTAAAATTATTGCTGAAGAAGACGGACTACCTGTAATTGGTGCAACCATACAGGTAGAAGGAACTTCTATTCGCACGATTACAGATGCGAACGGGAATTTCAGACTTGTCAATGTGCCTCAAAGCAATCGGATAAAGATATCTTATGTAGGCATGCAATCTCAATCGTTATCTCCGAAACCCCAGATGTCGGTGGTACTGAAAACCGATACCAAAGCATTGGATGAAGTGGTAGTAGAGGCAGGTATTATCCAACGTAATAAAATGGGGTTTACCGGTTCGTATAGGACAGTCAATCAGGAGGAACTGAAAGCTGTGGGTAATATTAATGTGCTTCAAAGTTTAAAAACGTTGGATCCTTCTTTCGTAGTTGCTGATGATATGTCGATGGGGTCTGACCCTAATACCATGTCCAGAATTACCATGCGTGGTGGTACTACGATGACTATTTCCGGAATTTATGATGATACGACGACCAATCCCAATGAACCTCTGTTTATTTTGGATGGTTTTGAATCCAGCCTGCAAGAGATTAATGATTTGGATATCAATAGAATTGAATCTATCACTTTACTTAAAGATGCTGCTTCCACTGCCATTTACGGTTCAAAGGGAGCAAACGGCGTGGTGGTTGTAGAAACTATTAAACCCAAAGCCGGTGAAGTGATGATCAATTATAGTGGAGATGCGCAAGTGGCATGGGCCGACTTGAGTGTTTACAACATGATGAATGCTGCCGAAAAACTGGAATTTGAAGTCTTGGCCGGTCGTTATGGTGATTTGAATGACTGGTCAGGCAACAGAGAAAGCATTGCACAATATCAGCGGGCTTTGGAGAATGTGAGAAGAGGAGTAGATACTTACTGGTTGAAAGTACCTATCCAAACTGCCGTCACACAATCTCATTCATTGAATGTGTCGGGAGGTGACAAAGGATTCCTGTACCAGATAGGTGCTATGTTCAAAGATATCCAAGGAGTTATGAAAGGTTCTGTTCGTCAGACATTCGGAGGAAATATGCGTATGACTTACCGTAAAAACAAGTTTAATATTTCGAATAACTTGAATGTAAACATAACAAATGGAAATAATGGTGCATGGGGCTCCTTTTCAGAGTTTGTAAATGCTAATCCTTATTATCCGGTTACTAATGAAGACGGTACTATCCCTCGTGATCTGGATGTGTATAAACGTGCGAATTATGCCGACATAACAGCTACTAATCCATATTACAATGCTATGTTGCCTTCCGAAAACAGATCTAAAATACTGTCTGTTACTAATAACACAAACCTTAATTGGTATATTATTGATAATCTGCGTTGGACAGCCTCAATGAGTTTGAATACAACCAACACTGACAATATGAACTTCACCGATCCGGCTCATACGAAGTATGCTTCGTCGGATTATACCAAACAAGGTGAATATTCCTCATCGAAATCCAGAAGTTGGCGTTATACCATGAATACCGGTATCGCTTATGCACTTTCTTTGAATGATCATAATCTGACTTTCAATGGCCGTGCTGAAATCAGGTCTACTTCTTCAAATACCGAGTCATTTGTAGCTACCGGTTTTCCGAAAGGAGTAGGTGCCATTCCTTCTTTTGCTTATTCCTTTAAAGAAAATTCGACACCCGGATATAGCGAAAGCATTAGTCGTGGAGTAAGTTTTCTGGGGACTTTCAATTATAACTATAAGTATCGTTATTTGTTTGATGCCAGTCTTTCGAGTGACGGTTCCACTTCTTTCGGGCGCGATAAGAAATTCCAGACATTCTGGTCGGTAGGGGCCGGTTGGAATGTCAGCAAGGAATCATTTGCCAAGGACTGGGACTGGATGCAGGAATTAAAATTACGTGGTTCATTTGGTAGTAACGGTAATCAGAATGTCAGTAACCTGACAAGTAATGTATATAGTTATTATGCAGGTAGCGATATTTTCGGTACTGCTTCTTATTTGTCCGGTTATGCCAATCCTAATTTGGAGTAGCAAGTTGTAAAGAAGACCTCTGTGGGTATTGATCTTATGTTTTGGGATAATCGTTTGTTGTTGACCATGGACTACTATCATACAAATACCAATCCA
>USPQ01000094.1 GCA_900556625.1 uncultured Bacteroides sp.
GTCCGGAAAGCAGTGTCGCTTCCTGGGCTTTCCGTTTTGCCGGTTCATTCCCGGACATTCTGACTGTGTTAAGCGGCATGACTTATATGGAGCATCTGCAAGATAATCTCCGTACTTATTCTCCTTTGGAACCATTGACAGATGAAGAAAAAGAGTTTCTCGAAGAAACGGCACAATTAATGTTGAAATATCCAACGATCCCTTGCAACGACTGCAAATATTGTATGCCATGTCCGTATGGGTTGGATATACCCGCTGTGTTGTTACATTACAACCGTTGCGTCAATGAAGGGAATGTCCCCAGGAACGGGCAGGATGAGAATTATGCAAAAGCCCGGCGTGCTTTTCTAGTCGGATATGACCGTAGCGTGCCCAAACTTCGTCAGGCAAGCCATTGTATCGGTTGTAACCAGTGTGTGGCACACTGTCCGCAGAACATTGATATTCCGAAAGAGCTGCATCGGATAGATCAGTTCGTAGAACAATTAAAACAAGGTACTTTATAAAAGAAAAGATGGAAGGATTAATCAATTTACTACATACGGGAGGATATTCCTGTACTATTGCCAACAAAGGAGAAATCCGCACTTTCACTCAACGCGGTGTGGCTGATATCTATGATTTACTGACCCAGGAACCGGAGTTTCTTAAAGGAGCTTCGATTGCTGATAAGGTGGTTGGGAAGGGAGCTGCCGCCCTGATGATTCTGGGAGGTATCAAAGAGTTATATACTGATATTATCAGTACCAAAGCTCTGGAGTTGCTTCAGAAATCAGATATAAAAGTTAGTTTTACAGAGAAAGTACCTTTTATCCGGAACCGTAACCATACAGGAGGATGTCCTGTAGAAACAATGTGCAGCAAAGTGGAATCAGCAGAGGAGATATTACCGCTAATTGGTGATTTCCTCGAAAGAATCAGAAGTAAAAATAGAAGAGTAATTTGAACTTAAAAAACAATAAACATGGAAACAACTACTGTAAAGTTCTATTCACTAAATTACAACGATGTGAAAACCTATTGGGCAGCCTTGTTATTCATCGTTGGTAATATTCTTTTCCCACAATTATTCCATCTCATGCCTCAAGGAGGAATAATCTGGCTACCAATCTATTTCTTCACACTGATTGGAGCTTATAAGTACGGATGGAAAGTCGGCTTATTGACAGCTATTCTTTCACCTATTATCAATTCCTTATTTTTCGATATGCCCGCCCCTGCAGTATTACCCGCAATTTTACTGAAATCCATACTACTTGCCATAACTGCCGGTTGGGCTGCACAACGTTTCGGACGTATTTCTATCCCGGTATTGATTGGTGTAGTACTTATTTATCAGGCCGTAGGTACTTTAGGAGAATGGATATATAATGGTAATTTTTACAGTGCTATTCAAGATTTCCGTATCGGAATTCCCGGGATGTGCCTGCAAGTATTAGGAGGCTATACATTCATCAAGTATCTGATTCGCAAATAAATCAATCGGTCGCCTCTTCCTCTTCGGGTTCATCTTCTACTACAACAACAGAGGAGAGGCTTTTCCCTTCTTTAGCGTACGTGCTAGGACTCATTCGATAATATTTTTTAAATACTTCCCGAAAATACTTTGTTTCCGAGAAACCACTCATATCTGCTATTTCTCCGATATTATGTTCACCTTCTTTTAATAATCGTGCTGCATATTTTAAACGAGTCACCCGAATTAATGCTGTCGGAGATTGTCCGGTCAACGCTTTCAATTTACTATATAAACTAGTACGGCTCACGCCCTGTAATTCACAAAGCTTGTCAACGCAAAAATCAGTATTATCGATATTCTTTTCAATATTTTTCTTGACCTCCGATATGAATTTCCAGTCGAGACTATTCATTCCATTTGCTGATGGTACAGGCTCGGAGTCTATTTCAAGATTAGCATACCGCTGACGCAATAAAGCACGGTTGGACAAAAGGTTGGCAATACTCGCCTTCAATAACTTCACACTGAAGGGTTTGACGATATATTCATCTGCACCGATTGTGAGTCCATCAAGAATATTTTTCTCATCCCCCAAAGCTGTAAGTAATAATACCGGAATGTGTGAAGTTTCAACATCCTTCTTAATAGCAGCACAGAGTTCATCTCCTTGCATTTCAGGCATCATAACATCGGAAAGAATAAGTTCCGGCCAGAATTCTTTTACTATCACTAAAGCCTCCCTGCCATTACAACAGGCTTGCACATAATATTGGGGAGAAAGCAGACTAACCAAGTAAGAACGTAATTCATCATTATCTTCTACAATAAGGATACGTTGCATTTCTTTCTTGGCTGTGACAACTTCTGTATTTGCTACATTTGAAAAAACATTCGGTACTGTTAGTTCCGGTGTTTGTAGCTGAATCTTAGAGGAGGAAGCCGAAGTTGCCTCCTGAGTACTCTTATTGTTTTTGGGAAATATAATTTGAACAGTCGTCCCTTGATGTTCCACACTTTTAATCTGAATCTTACCCTTGTGCAGACGAACCAACTTTCCAACCAACATTAGTCCTATGCCACTGCCCGTGACTTTAGAATTGATGGCATTACTGGCACGGAAATGAAGTTTGAACAACTTCCGTTGTTCAGAGGCAGGAATACCGATACCTGTATCACTAATAACCACCTTCCAAAAATCATTCATATCAGAGACAGAGACACTGACCTTGCCATTTTCTGCTGTATATTTCAATGAATTCGATATAATATTTTTCAGAATAGAATCCATTTTCTCTTTATCAAACCATACATTCAAGTAGTTGAAATTACTCTCATAAGTAAAATCTATATGTTTGATAGTAGCATACGAAGAGAAACTATTACATACATCCTTCAAATATGTGTTCAATTCATATTCTGAGATGCTCAACTCGGAAGAATATACGTCAGCACGTTCAAAGTTGATAAGATTAGTCGCCAATCGCAAAAGGGAGTCTACATTCCTTAATGCAGCCTTTGTACGGGTTATTCCGTTGTCAGTAAGGGGTTCTTCGTCTAGGAGTTCTTCCAAAGGCGCTTTTATCATAGTAAGTGGAGTCCGTATATCGTGAGCTGTATTAATAAAAAATTGGGTTTTCTCATCTGATATGTTCTTTTGTTTCCTGAGATTTATCACACGTAAAATAAAAGAGAATCCCCAAATAACCAATGGTATATAACATAGGATAGCCCACCAACTCAACCAAAAAGGGTGTGCGATAATGACTTTCATTGTACGTTCTTCAAAAATAACATCATGCTCTTCTCTGGATATAGCGCGTACGTGTAAAGTATATTTTCCCGGAGGCAGATTGGTGAAACGTATCAGACTATTTGTTCCCGGCTGTGTCCATTTTTCATAGAACCCTTCCAACTTCCAGGAATAAAATGTATTACCCGGAGAATCATAACTGATAGTGGAGACTTTTAGAGAAAAGGTATTTTGGTCATGTTTCAGTTTCAATACATCTGTTTCGTCTATACATTCTTTTAAAGGAGAGTCTTTGCCGTCCGGATAAACAGGCTGATAAGATACATGAAAATCACTGAATATCATTCTGGAAAATTTATAAGAAGGGAACTTTACATTCTCCGGAACTTCAATAGCCCCGTCCGTACTACCAAATACAAAACTTTTATTCATACGTAATGTACCCGAAGAAGCATTAAAATAGGCAGGTAACAATCCTTCTCCTCTAGTCCAATTATGAAAATGTTTCTCTTTTACAAAAAAACAAGTAATACCATTTTCCGTACTCATCATAATACGACCGTCCACTTCAGGTAAAATTGTAAAAATCCGATTGGAAACTAATGCGGAATTGTCTGTATAATAGTGCTCAAAAGACTGTTTCTGTATATTGTATACAAATACTCCTGCTCCATTCGTGCCAATATATAGCAATCCATCATTTGCCTGGTAAAGTGAATTGATATATACACCTTCCAACTCTGATCTAACATATTGATATTTACCGGAATTTCTATCCAATAAGTATAATCCGGAGGCTGTTCCAATCCACATATGATCTTTGTCATGTTCAACAATTGAAGTGACAGATGACACTCCCGGATATAGGCGTACCTCATTCGTTTCTAAATCAAAGCACTTTAGATTATAATATCCCCCGGACCATATATTTCCTTTCGAGTCTTTTATCATATCACGGATATATTTATCGGGGCGCATATTAACGGAAGTAAGCAGGTATGGAGAGAAATATTCAACGGACAATTTATGCTTGTTTATTTTATAAATTCCCGAAGTATAGCCTCCTGCCCAGATTATGCCGGGAGAAACTTCACACAAAGTAATAAAGATATGATTTTTATCTTTTAATTGACGGTCAAAAGAACTTAGGAATGAATGCCATTGTCCTGTGGAGGAGTGGTATAAACTAATTCCATTGCTGGTTCCAAACCATAAGTCTCCATCGCTATCCTCAATTACCGCATGCACCTGATCATTGATTAATGATTGTTTATTACCCATTGAATGTTTCATCCAATGATAATTCTCATACCGATAATCTATAACAGTGATTCCGGTAGGGTAGTTGGAAAGCCAGATTCTCTTTTCTTCATCGACAAAAACATTATTAATATTATTACCATTCATTTCATTATAGCTTTGATAGTTGGCTACAATGTATTGCTCCATCTGGCAGGTATTTATATTAATCTTATAGACTCCCATGCCTTCAGTTGATATCAATAACTGTGATTCATCCAATGGTGCCATGCAGGTAATACTTACATCACTTAAATCAACTTCGGGCTTTATTATTTCCCGGTTATTCATATCATATACAAATAGGCCTCTCTCAAACGAACCGATAAGCAGTCGTTTTGATGCTTGATGGTAATATAATTCGTTTACCTGCACATGGAAATAATCCAATGTTTCGGCAGGAATAATTTTCAAAGTACCATTTTCCAATTTAAGATATCGAACACCAGTCTCCGTTGATATAAAAAAATGATGGTCGTCCACTTGTTCGATTGCAGTGATGTTGCTGTGTAGAATATTGGTAAATTGAAGTATCTGAGCATTTTCTGTGTTATACAATAATATGGAGTGTTTACGGCATAACCAAATATTATTATTCCGGTCCATATAGCCGTAACTAATGGTTTCCAGACTATTCGGCAACTTATATACCAGCTTGAAATCATCATATTTCCTTTCATATTGGAAGACACGTCCTTGTTTGCCAATCACCCATGTTCCTATATGGGGATTGGTATATATCCATCCTAAATGAATAGGAGATTCCAGAGAATTATCATCTTTATTCAGTCTATAATGTTTGATATCCTTGCCATTGTAGCGATCCATGCCTTCATTGGTAAGAAACCACATATATCCTTCAGCGTCTTTTTGTATACTGAATATCCTTCGATTGCTCAAACCTTCTTCTATCCCTATATATTTGTATGTTTGTGCAGTGACCCAAATAGGAAAAAAGAGGAGAATATAGATGATGTATTTCATATAGGCATTTGTTTTTAACGACTTCTAATAAGCATTGGGAAATAAAAGTTAACAAACTTATACAAAAGCAATGAGAAAAACAAAGAAATATAGAATATTCTATTAAAAACTTTCATTTAGAAAGTTTTTTGTTACTAAAGTTGTTTTTTTGACTTGCTAAGTTGCTTTTATAGACCCATATGCTAATAATAAAATAAACAATCGTCTGAATCCACAAAGTTATATATTCCGGTTTTATGTCTGCCATATCGGCACCCATAGAGTTTAGCTTTACAAAGGCAAGTGTACCCGGTGCAGCCGGAAGAATATAGTGTACTATTTTCCAATACCACGGCATTAATTCCATAGGATAAGAAACTCCGGAAAGAAATATTAATCCAACCGAAAAAAAAGCAATCATGAGTAATGGAGCTTCCGAATCTGTAAAATATCGCGAAGCAGCCAATCCTAAAAAAGAAGTGGCCATCAGATAAGGTATTAACAATAATATAATGTAAAATCCATTTCCAATATTAGGAATACTAAAGAAATAGGGAAGGAGTCCTAATAAGAAAAAAGAAAAGACTGCATATAAGGCACAATATACAAAAGTTTTTCCCGTCACCAAACGAATGGCAACTCCCCAGCCATACCCAAAAGGTGTATAAGCACGAATTCCTCTGTTGGCATGTTCGTCACCGGTCAACATACCTATCACCATTAGCAAAGTCTGGAAAATAATGATCATCATGACTGCCGGAATCAGATAAGAGCCATATCCTTCCGTATAATTATAGAGTGCAGTTCCCACTACATTTATCGGTTTTGCCATAGCTACTGCCAATAATCCTTGAGGGGGTAAAAAAACAGCACCATCCGACCGATATTTATCATTGATAGCTAACATGACACGTGAAGAAGCGCCTTGTAATGCTTCAAAATAGAGGAAGGCATCGGTCGTTGCATATAAAGAAAATACAGCTTCATCTCCGCGAAATACCCGCTCCTCAAAATCATGCGGCAAGTAAAGTATTCCTTGCACTTTTCCTTCTTTCATCCACTCTTTGGCTTCATGATAGTCAATTGCCTGATCATAAATTTCCGCTTGAGGGGTCGCATCCAGCCATCGAATAAAATTACGACTCAATTCGCTGTGGGAATTATCAACAACGGCAACAGGAACATCCGTTACAATATTAGGAGCGTACATATAATTATAAAGCAATCCATACATGAAAATTCCTCCCATCAACACCAGTAAAACAGCATAACTAGTACTTATGGCAAGAAACTCCCGACGGATAACAAATGATAGCTGTTGTAATTTACTTAATGTTTTCATATTTATGACTTTCTATAGCTCGTTTTAAATGGGGTAGTAATGACAAAGCCAGCAAGGGGAAGATGCAGAGTATCACCATTGACGGCCAAAGATAGATGAATCCACCACCTCCGTAAAGCATGGTTTGTATCATCTCTGTAAAATGACGGACAGGGAACAGATAAGAGGCATCTCTTACTAACGGATACATATTAGAAACCGGAAAAGTTACTCCAGATAAAGTAGCCCCCAATGAACCTACCATAGAAACAACACTTATTACCAGAGAGACTGCCGGGAACAGGGAAAATATGAATAATCCGAGAGCCTGTGTAGCAATAACAAAGAGTACGGTTATCATGTTTATCAGCCACCAGCTTCCTTGAAAAGGAATATGCAGGATACCGAACATGACATAATTACCCAGCCATCCTATCAGAATATATATAAAGGTATAGGGGAGTAGTTTACCCAAAACGGCAGTTATCATATTGCCTTTAGCAGTAGCCAGCCAATCTGTAGCTGTGCGGAACTTGATTTCAATTCCGACTGTATATACGGTAGTCAGGAGAATCAATACCTGAAATAATACGAAAAAAAACGGCTGGCTCAGATAAACGGAATAATCCAGGCTCGGATTATATATCGGGTGGTTGTTGGCTTGTACCGGTAACAGGAATGTAGTAATTTGCTGTTGGTCTGCCCCGAGAGATACCGCTTCCATTATAATGGGAGATAAGGATACGGGAGCCAATGACGTTTCAAAGGCAGCCATGAGCTCACCACCTACCGACAACAAGGCATAATGATAATAATAGGAAAGAGTTGCATTCTTTCCGGTGATAGCATTCTGTTCAAATCTCGGAGGTATGGAAAGATACCCGTAGATTTCTTTTTTCTGTACGGCCTCGCGGGCTGCAGCCTCATTTACATAATGTTTTACTACCTTAAAAGTGGGCACTGCAGAGATATTCCGTGTAATAGCCCGTGAAGTAGCAGTATTGTCTTGGTCGATAATGCCTATCGGGATATTCTCCATCTGCCCGTTACCGAAAATGGTAGCCATAAAAAAGAGAGTAAACAACGGCAGGACAATACAGACACCGAAATAAAGGCGTCGTGACGTCATTCGCCGCCACTCTCTGAGCAGTACGGAGCGAAAAGGTGAATATGTTTGTGATAAATCCATTCTATGATTAATTTTATTTGCCGATTAATTTAGCGTTAGCAACACAGACATACCGGGACGCAGATCATCTACCTTTTGCGTCGGACGAGCATGAATCTCAAATGTGCGCAAATCATAACTTCCGGTTTGCTTGGTTGATTTCCACGTGGCGAAGCTACCTAGCGGACTAATATAGTATATCTTAAATTCAGCATCTTTTTTACCAATAGCAGGTATATCTGCGATGAAAGTTTCCCCCATTTTAAACTGCGGCATCAGATCTTCACGCACATTGAGAACAACATGTACATCATCCATTACTACCAAATTCATAATAGGAGTACCCGGTGCAACCAACTCTCCACGTTTTGGGAAGATGCTTGCTATTTGCCCGTCCTCCGGTGCTGTCAGCCGTGCATCGAGCAATAAAGCAGAAACTTCATCCACTGTACTTTTGGCAGCGTCTACCATACTGGCGGCAGACGCTTTATCTTCTTTTTGTGCACCATCTACAGCCATCTGGTATTGTTCATACGCTGCACGTTCGGCTGCAACAGCTGCTTTATACATCGCTTCCACTTCATCTTTTCTCTGAGAAGTTACAACACTATCTTTATATAAAGTAAGAATACGATTATACGTTGTTTGAGCAAGACCGAGATCACTCTTTGTCTTGTTCCAGAGCTGTAATGCAGTAGCTACAATCTGGCGACGGGTTCCAGCATCTATTTTTTTATTCTGTTGTACGGCAACCTGTTCCAAAGCATTTACTTGTTGATACTTGGCATATATTTCAGGACTATTGATTACAACAAGAGTATCCCCTTGATGTACCCAATCACCTTCCTGGACAAAGAATGTGTCTATACGCCCGGGAAGTTTTCCACTAATACGAATTTCAGTCGCTTCCGCTTGCCCTTGAAGAACTAACGGTTGTTTATGCATCAATATAATTCCCAGCGCTGTAAAAACACCGACAGCGAACATAATAATGACGAAGGCCCATGAAAGGGTTCTACTAGCTAATTTCATTGTTTGTTACGGTTTAGGTTGATAGTTTGCAAATTGTTCAGGTGTGCCACAGAGTGAAAGTAGATTCATCAGTGCCACATCATATTCATAATATGCTGCCAAACGAGCCACCTTTACATTGGCAAGCATGGTTTCAGCATCAATAACCTCAGTAGAAGTTGCCATTCCTTCAGTGAAAGATTTCTTCCGGATACGAACCAATTCTTCACTTAAAGCAATTGTCGCATTCAATGCCTTCACATTATCCTGCGCTTTTTGCAACTGCGTATATAACTTATCTATACCAACAGCCAAATCGTCACGAGCCTTCATTTGCCCTAAAGCAAGCGTCTGTTCCGTTAACTTCGATTGGCGTATTTTCTTCTCACGATCCAAACCATCGAACAGATTCCACGTAAACCCGATACCTATCATCGTACGCGGTAACAAATTACTCTGAATACCATGCGAATATAAGGTTTGTTTTCCGAAAAGGGCTATATTCGGCATATAGCCACTTTGTGCAATCCGTACTTCTTGCTTGGCAATATGCTGCTGTAACCGTAACTGGTTAAGCGTATAGTTCCCGCTGTTTACAGAGAAGTCAAAAAGCATCTTAGGAGGTATTGAATCATTCATAAAAAGGGGAGAAGTAGGTGCTATATCAGTATCTGTATCTTTTTTATTCAGCAAAACTTTTAAAGCACTTTGCACTACTGTTTCTTCTTTTCGTGCAGCTTCCAATGCACGCTTAGCTTCATCCATATTTACTTGGGCAAAAAGTCTTCCGGCTTTATCAAGCATACCTGCAGCTTCTAACTTCAAGGCATTCTCATAGTGTTTTTTCAATCCATTATATGTTTCTTCACGAACAATCACGACCTGTTGTGCCAACCGAAGGCCATAATAGCTCTCTGCCAATAAATTCTGTTGATTGGCGGATACTTGTGCCCGGTTCTCCTGTGCCAGATCAACCATCGTTCTTCCGATATTAGTTGCTCGGAAACGTTTTCCACCTGAGAAAAGGACCCATTCTGCAGACAAATCGACAGTAGTCAAGTTGCGTGGAGTCAAAGGAAATACAAGTGTGTTCGCACCTATTTTATCTAATATTGATGAAATGATCTGATCATCCGGAATAATAGAATGTACAAAGTCTTTCGCCGGATCGGTAAACTGTGACAAAGGCTGCTTCACTTCAATCTTTTCCGACATATGCACAAATGCACCTGTGGACTGAAGACTGGGATACCAAAAAGAATTTAGTTTATCACGTTCCGCTTTGGCTATCTCAATACTTTTATCTGCAATTTTCAAGCTCCGATTGCCCTGATTGAGCAGATACAATGATTCTTCAAAACTTAATGGTGTCTGTGCATCTATCTGACTGATGGAAAAAGGCAAAGTCAATAGTACAAAAAGTAACTTATTTTTTTTCATATTGGTTAGGTTATATCTTATATTGAGACATTCTAACAGATAAAAAGAGAAGTTTGTTCATTTCTACTTTTTCTTCCATTAAAAAGTAGAAGATTTTATTTGAGATATAAAAATTATGTTTACCTTTGCATCACCGTTTCATAGGGTTTCTTAGCCCGGAAACATTAGCAAGTATGCGGTAATAGCTCAGTTGGTAGAGCACTAGCTTCCCAAGCTGGGGGTCGCGAGTTCGAGCCTCGTTTACCGCTCATTTGAGAATCAGGCAGTTCATAGATAACTGCCTGATTTTTTATATGAATAAATTAATGTATGAAGAATAGGGCATTTCATGCATTTTTCGTATTTTTGCACCCTGTTTTAACACTCTGGAAAACTTAAATAGAAAAATATAATGGCAAAAGAACTGAAAGATCTAACCAAACGTAGTGAGAATTACTCACAGTGGTATAACGATTTGGTGGTAAAAGCTGATTTGGCAGAACAGTCTGCTGTACGCGGATGTATGGTGATTAAGCCTTACGGATACGCTATCTGGGAAAAAATGCAACGTCAATTGGACGATATGTTCAAGGAAACAGGACACGTAAATGCAT
>USPQ01000095.1 GCA_900556625.1 uncultured Bacteroides sp.
AGATTATCGGACATATCTCGCAGGTGATCGGCCCTGTGGTCGATGTGTACTTTGAAGGTACGGATGCAGAAATGGTGTTACCAAGCATTCATGATGCATTGGAGATAAAGAGGCCAAACGGCAAAATACTGATTGTAGAGGTTCAGCAGCATATCGGTGAAAATACGGTACGTACCGTAGCAATGGACAGCACCGATGGGCTTCAACGCGGCTTAAAGGTATATCCCACCGGAGGTCCTATCACAATGCCGATTGGCGAACAGATTAAAGGACGATTGATGAATGTAGTCGGTGATTCTATTGATGGTATGAAAGGACTCGACCGTGAAGGTGCATATTCCATTCACCGCGACCCCCCTAAGTTTGAAGATTTGACAACTGTGCAGGAAGTACTCTTCACAGGTATCAAGGTAATCGACCTGCTCGAACCGTATGCCAAAGGTGGTAAGATCGGTTTGTTTGGCGGTGCCGGTGTAGGAAAAACTGTATTGATTCAGGAACTTATCAATAACATAGCCAAAAAGCACAACGGCTTTTCTGTATTTGCCGGAGTAGGTGAACGTACCCGTGAAGGTAATGACTTGCTGCGCGAGATGATCGAATCGGGCGTTATCCGCTATGGTGAAGCGTTCAAGGAAGGTATGGAAAAAGGTCACTGGGATCTTTCAAAAGTCGATTATAACGAGTTGGAGAAATCGCAGGTATCTTTGGTATTCGGTCAGATGAATGAACCGCCGGGCGCACGTGCTTCCGTTGCATTGTCCGGACTGACGGTAGCGGAATCATTCCGTGATGCTGGAAAAGAAGGCGAGAAGCGTGATATCCTGTTCTTTATAGATAATATTTTCCGTTTTACGCAGGCCGGTTCGGAAGTATCCGCTCTTTTGGGACGTATGCCTTCCGCTGTTGGTTACCAACCGACATTGGCTACGGAAATGGGCGCCATGCAAGAACGTATCACTTCTACCCGTAAAGGTTCTATTACTTCTGTACAGGCTGTATATGTGCCTGCCGATGACTTGACAGACCCGGCTCCTGCAACTACTTTCAGCCATTTGGACGCGACGACCGTGCTCGACCGTAAGATTACAGAGCTTGGAATTTATCCGGCTGTAGACCCATTGGCTTCTACATCCCGTATCCTCGATCCGCATATTGTCGGTCAGGAACATTACGATGTAGCGCAACGGGTAAAGCAGATTCTCCAGCGTAATAAGGAACTACAGGATATTATCTCCATACTTGGTATGGAAGAACTGTCGGAAGAGGACAAGACGGTCGTGAACCGTGCCCGCCGTGTGCAGCGCTTCCTGTCGCAGCCGTTTGCCGTAGCCGAGCAGTTTACGGGTGTACCGGGCGTAATGGTGACGATCGAAGATACGATTAAAGGCTTTAAGATGATTTTGGATGGCGAGGTTGATTATCTCCCCGAACAGGCATTCTTGAATGTCGGAACAATCGAGGAAGCGATAGAGAAAGGTAAGAAACTGCTGGAACAGGCAAAGAAATAAAAACATAAGAAGGATGAAAGAACTGCATTTGAGTATAGTATCGCCCGAAAAGAGCATATTCGACGGAGATGTGAAGATTGTCACATTGCCGGGGACGGTTGGTTCGTTTTCTATTCTTCCCGGACATGCGCCTATCGTCTCGTCATTGCAAGCGGGTACGTTGAGTTACACGACGATGGAAGGCGAGGAGCGTACGATAGATATTCAGGGTGGTTTTGTCGAACTGAGTGACGGTACGGTTTCCGCTTGTATCTCCTGACAGACGGGTGACAGTCGGCTGACGGAAGACAATATATTAAGAAAAACACAGTGACATGGTGAACATTACGAAAACGAAACGAAATTTTATCGGGTTGCATACGCTGTTTGCAATCATAAGTGCAGGATTGGGAGCGGTTATTTTGCATATCGCTCTGCCGGGACACTACTTCGGAGGATACCCGTTTATTCCGGTCTATTTTTATCTATTCGGTTTGTTTAGTATCTATATGTTCGATGCGTGTCGGTTGCACGCTCCCCAGAAAATGTTACTGTTGTATCTGGCAATAAAGATGGTAAAGATGATTCTTTCTATCATTCTAGTCCTGATTTATTGTTTAGCCGTGCGCGAAGAGGCTAAGGCTTTTTTGCTGACGTTTATCTCATTCTATTTGATATATCTGATATTCGAAACCTGGTTCTTTTTCTCTTTTGAGGTGAATCAGAAACGGAAAAAGCAAAATAAGAAGAAAAATGAAACAGTTGCATAACATAATGGCTCCGTTGATATTGTTCTGTCTGATGATGGTGTCCGGTCTGCCCGGCTTTGCACAAGAGCAGGGAGAAGCGACTTCACAGGTGCAGGATGTGATTACTCCGAAAGAGGAACAGGAGAATACGGTGGACGTGAAGGAAATCGTATTCGGACATATCGGCGACTCTTACGAATGGCATATTACCACGTGGGGTAAAACGCACATTACTATACCATTACCTATTATTGTTTATAGTAATAGTACAGGTTGGCATGTGTTCCTTTCTTCTCGTCTCGAAGAGAACGGAGGCACGTATGAGGGGCTTTCGATAGCTCCGGAAGGAAGTAAGTACGAGGGCAAACTGGTGGAATACAATGCGGCGGGCGAACAAGTCCGTCCTTGGGATATATCCATTACGAAAGTTACATTCGCCTTACTGTTCAATAGTGTATTGTTGCTGGTAATCGTCCTGAGTGTGGCGCACTGGTACAGAAAACGTCCGCAGGGAGCCAAAGCTCCGGGAGGATTTATCGGATTCATGGAAATGTTCATTATGATGGTGAATGACGACATTATTAAAAGCTGTGTCGGTCCTAATTACCGGAAATTTGCCCCCTATCTGCTGACGGCATTCTTTTTTATCTTTATCAATAATATGATGGGGCTGATCCCGTTCTTTCCCGGAGGTGCGAATGTGACGGGAAATATTGCTATCACAATGGTACTTGCCGTATGCACGTTTCTGGCGGTCAACATTTTCGGAACGAAGCATTACTGGAAAGATATTTTCTGGCCTGATGTTCCTTGGTGGCTGAAAGTGCCTGTGCCGATGATGCCGTTTATCGAGTTCTTCGGGATCTTTACAAAACCGTTTGCTTTGATGATCCGTCTTTTTGCCAATATGCTGGCGGGACACATGGCAATGTTGGTGCTTACTTGCTTGATATTTATCTCGGCAAGTATGGGACCTGCCTTGAACGGCACGCTGACAGTAGCCTCCGTATTGTTCAACATCTTTATGAATGCGCTTGAATTGTTGGTCGCTTTCATCCAGGCATACGTATTCACCATGTTGTCGGCTGTGTTTATCGGGTTGGCGCAGGAAGGAGCCAAAGTAAAAGCGGAAGAGAAATAAATAATTAAACGAGAGAAAATATAAACCATTTTAAAACTGAAAATTATGTTACTATCAGTATTGTTACAAGCCACTGCAGCAGCAGTAGGAGTAAGTAAATTAGGTGCAGCTATCGGTGCAGGTCTTGCAGTAATCGGAGCTGGTTTGGGTATTGGTAAAATTGGTGGTTCGGCAATGGAAGCTATCGCACGCCAGCCGGAAGCCTCAGGTGACATTCGTATGAATATGATTATCGCCGCCGCTTTGATTGAAGGTGTGGCACTGTTGGCGGTAGTTGTTTGTCTATTGGTATTCTTCCTCTAAGCTTATGTCATTACTATTACCTGATAGTGGCCTGTTGTTCTGGATGTTCCTCTCATTCGGGATTGTGTTCGTGATATTGGCGAAATACGGCTTCCCCGTCATTATAAAAATGGTGGAAGGCCGTAAAACCTATATCGACCAGTCTTTGGAGGTGGCGAGGGAAGCCAATGCACAGTTGTCCAGACTGAAAGAAGAGGGTGACGCGTTGGTGGCTGCTGCCAACAAGGAACAAGGACGCATCTTGAGGGAAGCAATGGAAGAACGTGACAAAATTGTTCACGAGGCCCGTAAGCAAGCCGAGATAGCCGCACAAAAAGAACTTGATGCGGTGAAGCAACAAATCCAGATAGAGAAAGATGAGGCTATCCGCGACATCCGTCGTCAGGTAGCTGTCCTTTCGGTGGACATTGCCGAGAAAGTGCTCCGCAAGAATCTTGCAGATAAGGAAGCACAGATGGGGATGATTGACCGTATGCTGGATGAAGTATTAACCCCGAATAAGAACTAAGGAAAATGGAAGTCGGAATACTCTCAATGCGTTATGCAAAAGCGATGATCGAATACGCGCAGGAAAAAGGAGTGGAAGACAGGGTATATCAGGAATTCCTCACTCTGTCTCACAGCTTTTGTGCACAACCCGGACTGCGTGAGGCACTTGATAATCCGGTCATTACGATTAAGGAGAAATTAGCGTTGGTTTGTACGGCTGCCGATGGTGAAGGTACATCAACCAGAGAGTTTATCCGTTTTATCACTTTGGTATTAAAAAACAGGCGTGAAGGTTATCTGCAATTTATCGGCCTGATGTACCTGGACCTGTATCGGAAGTTGAAACATATCGGAGTCGGTAAACTGATTACGGCTGTTGACGTTGATAAAGCGACATCGGATCGGATTCGTTCTGCGGCAGCGCATATCCTGCATGCGCAGATGGAGTTGGAAACGGTAGTAGACCCGTCCATTGAGGGTGGATTTATTTTCGATATCAACGATTACCGTTTGGATGCGAGCGTTGCTACGCAGTTAAAGCGAGTGAAACAACAATTTATTGATAAGAATAGGAGAATTGTATAATGTCTGAAAATATAAGAGTAAGCGAAGTATCCGATATATTGCGCAAGCAGCTCGAAGGGATTAATGCCAATGTGCAGCTTGACGAAATCGGTACGGTGCTTCAGGTGAGCGACGGTGTAGTCCGTATCTATGGACTGCGGAACGCCGAAGCGAATGAATTGCTGGAGTTCGACAATGGTATCAAAGCAATCGTGATGAACCTCGAAGAGGACAACGTGGGTGCTGTACTACTGGGTCCGACGGACAGAATCAAAGAAGGGTTTATTGTGAAACGTACAAAACGCATCGCCTCCATTCGTGTAGGCGAGGGGATGTTGGGACGTGTCATCGACCCGTTGGGTGAACCGCTCGACGGCAAAGGGCTGGTTGGCGGTGAACTTTATGATATGCCGTTGGAACGGAAAGCTCCGGGAGTAATTTACCGTCAGCCTGTCAATCAGCCATTACAGACCGGATTGAAGGCAGTTGATGCCATGATTCCTATCGGGCGTGGTCAACGTGAGTTGATTATCGGTGACCGTCAGACGGGAAAGACGGCTATTGCGATTGATGCGATCATCAATCAGCGTAGCAATTTTCTGGCAGGCGACCCTGTATACTGCATCTATGTGGCAATCGGACAGAAAGGTTCTACAGTCGCTTCTATCGTAAATACACTTCGTGAGAATGGAGCGTTGGACTATACGATTGTAGTAGCCGCTACAGCCGGTGACCCGGCCGCGCTACAATACTATGCGCCATTTGCGGGTGCAGCCATCGGTGAGTATTTCCGTGATACCGGCCGTCATGCGCTGGTTGTGTATGATGACCTTTCCAAGCAGGCGGTAGCTTATCGTGAGGTATCTCTGATTCTCCGCCGTCCGTCGGGACGTGAAGCGTATCCGGGTGACATCTTCTATCTGCATTCCCGTTTGTTGGAACGCGCGGCGAAGATTATCAGCCAGGAAGAAGTGGCGCGCGAAATGAATGACCTGCCGGACAGCTTGAAGGATATAGTCAAAGGAGGAGGTTCCCTTACCGCATTGCCTATCATCGAGACACAGGCAGGAGACGTTTCGGCCTATATCCCGACGAATGTGATTTCCATTACTGACGGACAGATCTTCCTCGAAACCGATCTCTTTAATCAGGGTGTCCGTCCGGCTATCAATGTGGGCATCTCCGTATCCCGTGTGGGTGGTAACGCGCAGATTAAGGCCATGAAGAAGGTAGCCGGAACATTGAAGATTGACCAAGCCCAATATCGTGAGCTGGAAGCTTTCTCTAAGTTCAGCAGTGATATGGATCCGATTACCGCCTTGACGATTGATAAGGGACGTAAGAACGCCCAACTTTTGATTCAACCTCAATACAGCCCAATGCCCGTAGAACAGCAGATTGCTATTCTCTATTGCGGTACGCACGGACTTCTTCATGATGTCCCATTGGATAAGGTACAGGACTTTGAACGTAGCTTCATCGAATCTCTGCAACTGAATCACCAGCAGGATGTGTTGGATGTCTTAAAGACAGGCGTTATCGATGATAATGTAACCAATGCCATCGAGGAAACCGCCGCTATGGTTGCCAAACAATACTTATAGAAATATAGGAATAAAGAATGAAGAATTCTTATTATTAACTATTTGACTATACTGCATAGTAAATTCTTCATTCTTAATTTTTCATTCTTAATTTAAAAAATTATGGCTTCACTGAAAGAAGTAAAAACCAGAATAAATTCGGTAAAGAGTACCCGAAAAATCACTTCAGCAATGAAGATGGTGGCTTCTGCCAAATTACATAAGGCACAAGGAGCCATTGAGAATATGTTGCCTTATCAGAAGAAGTTGAACAAGATTCTGACTAACTTTCTGAGTGCGGACCTTCCTATCGAATCTCCCTACGTGAAGGAGCGCGAAGTGAAGCGTGTGGCAATTGTCGCCTTCTCTTCGAATACGTCTCTTTGTGGTGCTTTCAATGCCAATGTGATAAAAATGTTATTGCAAACGGTAGGTGAATATCGCACTCTCGGGCAAGACAATATCTTGATATTTCCAATAGGCAAGAAAGTAGATGAAGCTGTAAAACGCATGGGATTCCAACCGCAGGAAACTTCGCCCACCTTATCTGACAAACCGACTTATCAGGAAGCTGCCGACTTGGCTCATCGTCTGATGGGGATGTTTGTATCCGGTGAAATAGACCGTGTGGAAATTATCTATCATCATTTTAAGTCTATGGGTACGCAAATCCTCCTTCGTGAAACGTATCTTCCCATCGATCTGACACATATCATAGATGAAGAAGAACAAAACAAGGAGCAGATGAATGAGGAGCAAAAGGACAAAGGGGAGGCGGAAAGACGTGAAGTCGCCAACGACTACATCATCGAACCCAACGCTGAAGAACTGATTGCCAACCTAATCCCAACTGTATTAAGCCAGAAACTATTTACAGCAGCCGTTGACTCGAACACATCGGAACACGCTGCCCGTACGTTAGCTATGCAGGTAGCTACGGATAATGCGAACGAGCTGATTCAGGATTTGACGAAGCAATATAACAAGAGTCGTCAGCAGGCTATTACAAATGAGCTGTTGGATATTGTGGGGGGCTCTATGAAATAATATTCTTATTCTTTTTCTTTCTTTTTGGTTCTTTTTCTTTCGTATCAAGACGAAAGAAAAAGAATAATAGTTACCTTTGTTGAAAATTTGAATCCCATGGAAAATAATCCCGAACTGCAACTAGCGTGGCAGTTCATTGAAAATACAGGCACACATTTATTTCTTACCGGAAAGGCCGGAACCGGAAAAACTACATTTCTGAGAAGATTGAAGGAACAGAGTCCTAAACGTATGGTTATCTTGGCGCCGACAGGTATCGCCGCTATCAATGCGGGAGGAGTTACCATTCATTCTTTTTTCCAGTTATCTTTTGCACCTTTTGTTCCGGAGACCACGTTCAACTCTTCCCAGACACACTATCGTTTCAGTAAAGAAAAGCGGAATATCATTCGTAGCATGGACTTGCTGGTCATAGATGAGATCAGTATGGTGCGTGCCGATTTGTTGGATGCGATAGATTCGGCTCTGCGGAGATACCGGGATAGGGAAAAGCCTTTCGGTGGAGTCCAATTGCTGATGATTGGAGATTTGCAGCAGTTAGCCCCTGTGGTGAAAGAGAATGAATGGGAAATGTTGAAGAACTATTATGAAACCCCTTACTTCTTTGCCAGCCGTGCTTTGCGTGAGACGGTATATATGACAATAGAACTGAAAACAGTCTATCGTCAGAGTGATACCTTTTTTCTTTCCTTGTTGAATAAGATACGTGAGAATCAGGCGGACGATGAAGTATTGAATGAGTTGAACCGTCGGTATCAGCCGGGTTTTCGTCCTCGCAAGGAAGAAGGCTACATCCGTCTGACAACGCATAATTATCAGGCGCAGAAGGTGAACGATAATGAATTGGCCTCTCTGCCCGGGCAGACTTATAGTTTTCGTGCAGAGATAGACGGAACTTTTCCGGAATATTTATATCCGGCAGACGAAGTTCTCACCATAAAAGCGGGGGCACAGATTATGTTCCTTAAAAATGACCCCTCGTCGGAAAAGCGGTATTATAATGGCATGATTGGAGAAGTGGCAGCCGTTAATGATGCGGGGATGATTGTGCGGGGAAAAGATAATGGAGATGAATTTCAGTTATTGCCGGAAGAGTGGGGCAATTATAAATATGTGCTGAATGAAGAAACGAAGGAAATCACCGAAGAGATAGAAGGAACCTTCCGTCAGTATCCTATCCGGTTAGCTTGGGCTATTACGATACATAAGAGTCAGGGACTGACGTTTGAGCGTGCCATTATTGATGCGCGCAATTCCTTTGCGCATGGGCAGACCTACGTAGCCTTAAGCCGTTGCAAAACTTTGGAAGGCATGGTGCTGGAATCCCCTCTGCGCAGAGAAGCTATCATCAGTGATAGTACTGTAGATGACTTCACCAAAGAAGTAGAAAGAAACAAACCGGGCAACCGGCAGTTACACGATATGCAGAAGGCCTATTTCTTTGATTTACTGAGTGATTTATTCAACTTTTATTCGCTCGACCAAGCTTATAAGCGGCTGCTTCGCCTGATAGATGAAGACCTCTATAAGCTTTATCCGAAACAACTTGCCGAGTATAAAGAATTGGCTCCTCATATCAAAGAAAAGATAGTGGAAGTGTCTCAACGTTTCCGCAATCAATATACCCGATTGATAAATGGGAGCGATGATTATGCGGTGGACCAGGGATTGCAGGAGCGGGTTCGTTCCGGTGCAGGATACTTTCGTAAGGAACTCGAACCTGTACGCGCGTTGTTTGAAAAGACGAATATGCCCCTTGATAATAAAGAACTTAGGAAGCAGTTGAATGAACGCCTGCAAGCGTTGGACGATGCGTTGTGGATTAAGGAATCTTTATTGGAAGCGATGATGGGGCAACCCTTTACTGTTACGGGATATTTGAAGTTAAAAGCTAAAGTGACGTTAAGCCTTGAAGACGATTCTTCTTCCGGTTCTTCACCCAAAGCTCCGAAAGAGAAGAGAGAACGGAAAGGACGTAAAGAACGTACACGTAGTTCTTCGAAAGCAAAGGTTGAGGTTCCTACAGATATTCTGTACCCGGAGCTTTATCGTACCTTGTCCGAATGGAGAGCGGCAAAAGCACGCGAAGTAAGTCTCCCGGCTTATATCATAATGCAACAGAAAGCCCTGATGGGGATTGTAAACTTGTTGCCCGATACTCCGGAAGCTTTGGAGGCCATACCCTATTTCGGTGCGAAGGGAGTACAGAAATACGGGCTTGAAATTTTGGGGATTATTCGCGAATATCTGAAAAATGCTAAGAGTTAAGGATTCAGAGATTACAGAAAAAAGAAACGAAGACCGGAACACTGATGTCAATCAGGATACCGTGTAGAATGGCGATAGGAATCATTTCTTTTCCTGAATATCTACTGATAGACGGTAACAGCACATCCATCGAATTGACTCCGGCTACAGAAATAGGCGCTAACTCCCCGAAATATTTCTTGATGATCGGAGTACCAATCAATGCTGTCATTTCACGGAAGATATTGGTTATCAGGGCAATAGTGCCTAGTTCCGTTGCTAGTTGAAGTCCGATAGATGGTTCTTTAAACTGAGTGATAAGAATGGAGGACAGTGAGTAATATGCAAAGCCGCTTCCTACTGCCATACAGTCGAATACACTCCATTGGTGTAGCAACAGGCTTGCCAGAGCCGAGAACAATAGTGTGCCGATAATTGTTCCTAACGGAATCAATAGCATTTTGGGATGCAGATGTGAAACAATAGTTTTCAAATTCTTATTAGAGCCGATACTGATTCCTACTTGCAACATTAATCCGTAAAGTATATACATGGAGACAGCATGTGTGTCGAACTCGAACTTATTAAAAAATCCCATGATACAACCTATACAAAAGAATAATATAACAATCAGACTTCCTTTCATTGTTTACCTCCTTTCTTGAAAAACAGTTGTAATACTAAGCGGGCGGCAATCAGACTTCCCAATACACCGGATGTGGAAAGGATGATAGCTTGCCATCCGAATTTTCCGAGATTGTTTACAATCAGACTGTTAGAACCAATAGATACTCCCAAGATAAAGAGTAACAAGAATATTGTAAGAGAAATTGTCTTTTCTGTCTTTTGCAGAATGCTCCAGTTACGCAATGCATAACCAATGCCGATTCCTAAGAACATAGTGGATATAATAGAGAACATATTATGATATATTGGGGTGATTCGGTTATACGAATAATTCAATTACACACTGAATACCTGTTTTCAAAAAGATAATATATCTTATTGAAAATCAATTAGAAATACTACTTATAAATAAAAAGAAATTGATAAGCAGTTTCTGTAAAAAAGAATGGGTGAATTTAGATGAATCCGCTGAACCAATGTACATGTACGCAACTTGAATTGCAGAAAGAGGATATCCCTGCAGGAGTTGGAGAAATGTTATGTAATTGTAATATTGGGTTCATCGTTGGTTTTTCTATTTTGCTGCAAAGATACAGCTTTATTGTATATTTTCCAAATAAATATGTAAAACGTAACGTACAGACATAAAAAAAGGAGCAACGCCTTGCTCCAACCTTTGTTAACCTTAAATCTA
>USPQ01000096.1 GCA_900556625.1 uncultured Bacteroides sp.
ATATCCATAAGGGTAAATAACTGCTTCCATTCTTCAGTTATCAATTTGTGGCAAAGAGTAACAGGAGATAGAATAGTATGCATCAATATATTAATTGATTTCTGATATTTGAAGAACTCTTCATTATCCAAACAACTAGTTCTCAATTCCATATACAAAATTAGTATTCATACGCTTCCTCCTTGTTTAATCATAAGATATAGCGGTGTTTTTCATAGTATCTTCATTATCACAATTGTTTTGTACGCATCGTCAACCGGATATATCCGTCCTTCGACTGCTCCTTCAGTGAAATACCGATACGTGTATAGGCCGGAGAGTTCACCTCAATCGTTTCAGAAGTAAACGCGACTTTGCCAGACGCTTCAATCGTAACGGTCATCTGTTCTGTGCCGGTAGTAAGCAAGAGATGTGTATCATCAATAATTTTCCAGTTGGCTTGTGTTGTTATGGCTGTTTCGAACCGGATAGGTGCATTGGCCGTAAATTCGTCACCCACAGTAAAGCTACCTTTCCCTTGACGGTCATAGACGAAAGTGCGAACCAACTTATCCAGACTGGGGGTGGAATAAGCCGAAGTATAGTCAATACTAAGCAAATCTTTTACGTCCGTAAATTCTTTCTTGAGTACAATGGCGCTCGCTTTGGCACCGGAGGACTGTGTTTTTCCGTCTACTACCGGAACTGGATGACCGAAAGAACCTTTGATCTTATACTTCTCGGGAGCTTCCGCACTAAAATAATCACCCGGATAAGAGAAAGGACCGCCTTGATCGCCAACCATAGTGCACTTTCCTAGAGCGACGGCATAAGAGCCAATGTCATTATGGTTATGATTTTCGGCATTATTACCCCCTTTGGCCGAGACAGCCAACGTACACGAGCTGCCCTTGGCAGGACGTGCAACCAAGATTCCTGCCTTTTCATAATACGCCCGCAAAGAATCGGAACCTTCCTGCAATGCCTGACGAATGCCGTCTGTCATTTCCATTTTCCATACCTGATGAGGGAACAGCTCTATGAGATAAAGAGAGAAATTATTGCCGGAAGGGAGAATATATTTTTCTTCCGCAGAGGTGATACCAAGCGCACGGTCACAGTAATCGAGGATGAACTTATCAGGCGATAAACCGATACGGCAGTCGGAATAAGCAGGACATACACCTTCATTCATCTGTATCTTCCGACCATATTGAGCAATATGCACAAATTTAGGTTCACGGAAGAAATCTATCTTGCCTTGCGTGGCACGGCATACTTCCTCACGCAGCAAGATATATGCACGGAAACCATAATTATAGTAGCCGACCCCTTCGCTGCAATAACCGTCATCGGCATATCCTTTCATACCGTATACATTATATTTCTCGGCTGCGGCAACAAAATAAGCGCGTTCCTCCTTATCCGCCAGCAAAGTGAGGGCAGCACCCGTGACACCTGCCAAACAAACCGAGTTCCAGTTATTTGTAACCGTAAACCACCAGAAAGGCTTTGTCTCTTCCAGGCAACGGTATACAAGACGAAATACTTTCTCGCGGAAAGCACACTGCACGCGGGCCTTTACTTCCGGTGACAAACGGTCGTCGAGCATAGCAACACACTGCGCAATTCCGTTTCCGGCAGTGGCAACTACCAAATCGACATAATAATCTGTTCCATGATAATTATTCAGATTGCGGTCGTGAGCCGGAATCGACCAGGAGTTCTGGTTGCAGAGAGCAACCAGAGCCTTTTCAATAGCAGGAATGTAACGTCTTTTATTCTCCATACATTCAGCCAATGTCAACCGAAACAGATAATGGTAACGGGCATTTATCATATTTTCGCCCGGCAGGCGGACATTGGTTTTGTTCAGATGCAGATACAAGGAGTCAACAAAAGGAGGCATTCCCTTTTTCAGCAATGCAGGTGCTTCTTCTGTCAGCAGTTTTTCTGCCTTGCTACTCTCTTTTACTTTGTTCCAGAAGGTGCGGTCTTTATAAGAAACGCCTATTCCTTCCGGTTTATCGGGCAACATTGCAGCAATCTCACGGATACGGCTTTGGGAAATATTCACATGCTGCCTCGGAGTGTCCTGTGCCATACGGTAAACTTCCGTCCCTGCCATCAGGAAAGCTCCCGGACCGTAGACTTCTGTCATATCGGGAGTCACCTTTTTCGGATCAGCGCCGATAGGTTGCACATATCCCAGTTTACCGTCTTCTCCCACAGCCGACACTAATGCTTGCCAGCCTTTCTCCACCACAGGCATGAATTCTTCTTTTGGCAAAAGTCCTTCGTTTATCCCATAAGCCAGCGCATACACGAAGAAACCGCTGCAACTCGTTTCGGGCGACGGATAAGAAGCCGGGTCAAGCAGACTCGCATGCCAGAAGCCGTCCTTATTCTGCAAAGGAGCAATCCGGCGGCATAGCTTTTGGAACAAGTCCTGATAGAACGGACGGTATTTGCTCTTGGCAGGAAGTTCACGTAAAAGCTCAACGAGCCCTCCGAGTACCCAGCCATTGCCACGCCCCCAGAACACTTTCGCGCCATTCGCCTCCTTCATCGTAAAGTAACGGTGGTCACGATAGAAAAGATTGTCTTCTTTATCAAACAGATAATTGTAAGTAGCTTTATATTCCTTATCCATGAAACGGATGAACTTCTTGTCACCCGTGATATTGTAGAGTTTCATGTAAACAGGAGGTGCCATGAACAGTGCGTCACACCAAGTCCAGTGTTCCAAGGTGGTTGCATCGCCATAGTCCAACTCGAACGAACCGGAAGGAGGATTGGCAATCACCCATTCGGCACGTGCCTGTGTCGGGACAAGCATACTTTTTCTTTTGTACTTTTCATACATATACAAATACATCTGCGAGACACAGATATCGTCAGCATGATACATCCGTTGATTTACCTGCCAGTAATTGCGGTTCCCCAGCCGCAACAGCCATTTGTAGTATGAATCATCTTTATCCGTCTGTTCGGCTATTGCAGCCCAGTGGACAAGTCCCAAATAGAAAGTGGCATTTACCCAATTGAGATCACCGTAAATAGCCTTGTTGTAATGAGCAATCTGCCAGTCGGCCACCCGCCGCATCGACTGCTTCACTTCTGTTTTAACAAATGTCTGCGCAACTGTAGTACACAAATAGCCCATGCATAGGGCAAGGGTTAAAAGTAATTTCTTCATAATACTATAATTTTATTTAAGACAAAGATACCGGGCTTTATGGACTTAATAGAGTCATATTTTCCGTTTAAGCTGCTCTTATCTTCCATAAAGAAAGAAAAAAGCAGCTTTTTGAACAACTCTACTAACTAACCCAATTACTGAACACCCGATCTACGAGTATTCAATCTCTTATCTACTAACAAGCCGTCAATGATCTTCAACCCGAATTTCACTTGACGTTTTGCCTTAAACTTCAAAAGAAATAAGTCAACGGTTCCTTCAAGCGTCTTCTTATTTCCTACATTGACAAAGGTAGGATACAAGGCTTTTGAACCATTGGAATGGAGACGGTCGTAAGTCAGATTCTCCATTGCATTCATGTGTTGCAACTCCACGCCGACAAACTCATAATCCTGTTGATTGTAAGGTAAAGCAAAACTGAATGCGTTGACTGCACGCAGATCAACACCTTTTACCTGAATTTCAATAATCTCATCTTTGTCATATACTTGTTTCGAGGTGCTTATCTCAATCGTACCGTCCACCTTTTCCGTACCACGGTTATCAACACCGCCTTCAAGCTGCGTGGCGACCACCGAAATATCATAAGCGTCAATCAGACCGTTCTTATTGATATCACCATTGCTGATGTATCCTTCAAAATCGGAATCGCCCTTTCTCAGTCCTGTATAATTGGTATAAGATGTCAGGTCATTGCCGTCAATCTTACCGTCGACGTTAATGTCTCCTTGAAGATAGCTTTCCGTTCCGGGCACCTTGAATACATAGATTTCCTTACCGGAGCCGTAGTTGCCGACTGCTTCTGTAACGGATAGTTTGATATAGCGGGCAGTAGGATGTTGGGTGAAATTGAATACCTTCACCTCATCGTCACGCTGCCATTCAAATGTTCCGGCTTCCGTCCACTGTTCTTTGTTCATACTATAAGAAACGGTTCCTTTCAGCAATGTTCCGTTACCGGCGTTTGTACGTGGCAGGTAGTGGAATTTATCCAGTTGGTTGACAGTCACCAGGTCCATAACCAGTTCGAACGGAACGGCTTTTTCCCCGTATTTCGAGTGCCAGATATCTCCGGACTCTACAAAGTCGAACAGACGTTTCACGCCTACTCTTCCTTGCGAAGCGGCCGTACATTCGCCCCTGATACCACGGATAGCAAATTCAAGCGGATCGGACTTGGTCGCAGCACCGAACTCTGTCCAGGCGGAAGCTCCGTCTTTATTGACAGCACGTATTTTAAATGAGTAGGGCGTTTCGGGAGTCAGGTCTCCAAACAGTAGTTCCGTATCCTTTATCGTAGTATATAGCATATTCATAAAGTCAATCTCATAGAAATCGGCATTGGCCACTTTATCCCATGTCGGTTTCAAGGTATAGGCTTCCGTATTGTCGGCAGTAACCCGGGCAACAGGAGCTGCCAGAGTTCCGGAAGTGATCCGATAGCGGTCTTCGGGAACAAAACGGAATCCCTCAATGCGCAATGTCGTAGTATTGGCCGTAATATCGGTGGCACCCAATTTCACCAAAAGTTGCGGGTTCTTGGTGATAACGGTCTTTTCAAACTCGCTTCCCTTAGTCGCAAACCGATTCAGATCGGGAGCCTCATCGTAGAAGAAGACGTTTTCACCCTTTGCAAATTCATCTTTCGAAGCGACCTTTGTCAGTTTCACTTTTTTCTTTCCCACTTGTGCCGTCACTTTTTCCGGCAGAGAAGTGACATTGATTCTGAACTCTGTAACCTTTTCTTTCACAAAGCCCGTAAAATCACCCTTTGCCGGATGAATGGTCACAGTAACGTCATTCTTGCTGCCAACCTCGGACTCAATATTGGTTGTTACTCCTTTACCCCGTTTGTATTCTTCGGATACACCGTCGTCATCATATTCGGTAAAAGAACTCTTGCCGTACGGGTAAAGCTCATAGATACGGATTCCTTTATCAATCTCATTTACATTATTATTAGGATTCGTCAGCGGAATAATCGCTCCGTTCTTCACGAATACGGGAAGCTTCCAGAGAGGAGCTGCAAAATTGTTGAGTATGCGGTTCCCGTCGTATTTTTCGCCCGTAAAATAATCAATCCATACACCTTCGGGCAAGTAAATGCCGTTACGGATATCATTTCCCTGCTCGTCAGCTTTGGTTGCCTGATAGATAGGAGCAACCAGAAAATAAGGCCCGTACAGATATTGGTACTGTGTAGCCGTACCTTGAGTATAGGCATTCGGGTATTCCAGAAACATCGCTCTTATCATCGGCATACCGTCTACGGCTTCCTTAGCGATACTGTAAGCATAAGGCATCAGTTCCGATTTCAGTTTCAGATACCAGCGGTTAATGGAGGTTGCCGGTTCTCCCAAGGCGTGCGGGTATTTCTCATTCGCTCCCCAACCGTCCATGTTCAGTTCCATTGGAGTAAACGTTTTCCATTGGAAATCACGGGTATTCACCTGCACATTCCTGCCACCGAAAATACCGTCCATGTCAGAAGTGATATTCGGCTGACCGGACAGTCCCGAGCCAATATAGGTCGGGATGTGGAAACGGATATATTCCCATACGCCTCCCGTCTGGTCACCCGACCAGATGCCCGCATAGCGCTGTGTGCCCGCCCAGCCGTCAAGGGAGATGATAAACGGTCTGGCGTCACTTCCGTAGTAAGGCATTATATGTCCGACATCGGCTACTCCGTTCAATCCGAAAGAATAGCCGGCACCGACCCAGGCTACATCCGTTTTCAACACGCGTACTCCGGCATCCCTTACTTCTTTCACAATATCTCTCTGCAGCAAAGCGCTCACTCCTTCCTTAGGGTGCAGGTCAGACTGTGTCCACAGGCCGATTTCCACTCCGTTCTGACGGGCATAGTCACCCAGACTTTTCAGATTTTGTATATTACCGTCCAATGTTTCCGTCTGTCCGTAGCCGGCTCCATAGCCGTCGTTCGGAAGCAGCCAGCCCAACGGCATGTCATGGTTCTTATAACGGTCGATTACCGCACGTGCAGAGAACTGATAATTGTTCTTCTCGCCGTTCAACGATTCTTTGATTCCACCGTTGTCCTTCTGGCTCTCTTTATATCGTTTTCCGTCTTCAAACAGAATGCCTTTCTCGTTTTCTGTCCAATAGTCACGGTTATAAGCGTTCAGATGTCCCTGATAGAAACCGAATTTAGGTAACAATACGGGATTTCCTGTCAGTTGGTAGAAGTCATTCAACAGAGCTACCGCACCGTCATTAATCATGTAGAACACATCCAGATAGTCTGATTCGTGAGACAATTTCACCTTTCCCTCTTCGGATGCTCCGAAGTCGTACTTCCCTTTTTTGAAGGTATACCACATCATACCGTAGCCGTTGGTAGACCAGTAGTAAGGGGTAGGAGAGGCGACTCCCCCGTCTGTCCAACTGTTCTGGTTCTCGATAGAAATCACCTTACCCTTATGGGAGAACCGACCGTTCTGAACACCGCCACCGTAGAAGTATTCCTGCGGATTCTCTTTCAATGTCAGGGTTACTTTCCCTTTCTCAAAAAGAGGCGCTTCCAGTTCTTCCACTACAACAGTGTTGGTTGCCAGATTAGTTACCTTAAGCAAGGATGTCTTTTTATCCAGCCGGACTTTTATCTTTCCGGTAGTGAGGAAAACAAAATCTGTATTCTCTTCCAAATCCAGCTTTGAAACCGCCTTTCTGGGATTGTCGACTAATATCTGCGCCGCCGGCTTTGCTTGAGGATCCCGGATCACGCTTCCTGAGTTGTCCTGAAATACACGAAAGATATTTTCTCCGTAGAAGTCCAGTGTCATACGCTGGCTATTGGGGAATAGTATTTCAACGGTGGTGGGGTTTATCTTTTTGGCACCGACAATGGGAGACAACACTTCTGTCTCTATCGCATTATTATATAACCTAGCCTGTATTAATGAAGGAGGTAACATCACAGATAGCCCCAATATAAACAAAAGTGATTTCTTCCATCTACTTGTTGTAGTTAGATTTCTCATATATTTTACAAATTAATGAATAATGTGAATCAGTTGCTAAAAATCAGCTGCTATATGCAACTAACAACAGTCACAAACCTAATAATTAAATTTTCTTTCTATTATACTCTTATTTTATTAATCAAATATAGCTTTCTCAGATAGACGTACCACCTGCCTACAATTATTCTTCAATTCAAATACGACTACCCGGTTAATACCTTTAGCTAGTATAGCAGCTGGTACCGGAATAGTCCGCTGAGAAATATTCTCCCAAAAAGAACCTATATACTGCCCGTTTATCCAGACTTCTCCCATTCCCCAGCCCGAAGTATCTAAAAAGATGTCTGTCGGAGTTTCTATCTCAAAAGTACCGCGATAGAAGCAAGGAGACTGTTTTGTTTGACAAGGGGTAAACTGGAGTTCTTCCACGTCACAGTCACGTATCAGGAGAGGTGTCATTTTCCAGTTCTCTATTTCAACATCTTCTAAAGTGATACTCCCGAAAAGTCCCTTGGAATTGTCCAATATCTCAGGTCCATAAGTAATACGTCCTATATTCTCTGCATAAAGTTGCAGATGATGTGTACCCGTAGAAACAGTCAGCTTAATATTCTTCTGATTATCAGTGATCCAGCCTTGTAATCTTCCATCAACATAGACTGAGGCATAGTCCCGAATATTCTCTACCGCCAATATTGGATCCACACCCTCCACAGTAATCTCCGCCTCATATAAAGCATAGCCGAACTCAATGCCCAATTCATTCATCGGCAGCAATCCCTCTGATTCCTGAACATCACCATACACTTGCTCTAAAGCCGCGACTTCCTGCATCGGAATCTCCTGTGCAGATAAAGTCAGTAAGGACAGGCAAAATAAACAACATATAAATAATTCTCTTCGCATAACTATTTTATTAAAAAGGATTGAATAAACTCTTCTTTTACAGTTGCTCGGGGAGCAAATTGGCCACTCTTCACATATTGATCAATACTCTTCAGCAATTGTTGAGTAGCAGGACGTTTATCCAGATCTTTCCGAGTATCAACAGCCAATACCAACAGTTTACCATTGTTTACCCTAGCCTCAAAGCCAATCCCTAGTTTCTGATTGGTTTCATAGCTATCTATTACCTGGATAAACGGACGAAGTTCTTGCGGAGTATCCGTCATATCAATCACTTTTGCATTCGTCAGAATATCCCACCACTGCCAATCAAGATGCTTTTCAGTGATGAAGTCTGCAAACATGGGCTGATCGGCATGAATAAGACAACCCAGTGTCGTTGGTGCCCATTTGAACATAATCGGATTCCAAAAATGATTGTGAAATACAGACTTACGCCCTTTCACTTTGTTCGGCTTCGGACAAAGAACAACTTTTTTCCCTTCTTGGAGATATTGTTTCGCTTTCGCATCATAGGTTGTTGTATATAATACATCAGGCGTTGTCTGCATCAAATCTTTATGATGGGGATAGACCCATATATCCCAACTATTATGAACTTTGTCACCAACGGACAGATGTATGGTTAATTTCTGCGGAGCAGTCACCGAATTCAACATATACTGAAACGTTCCAAGTGGAAAGACACCATAGTTTCCTATTCTTTGTGTCTTCAGTCTGCCGGATTTCAGAACTCTGCCGGAAGCATCGGTAATCCACCACTTAGCTTTTGCACTTTTCAAGATAGAGGGACTATAATTATACACTTCTGCCTTCCCTTCAAAAGTTTCATCACAATAATAGGCTCGTTTAGGAAAACGTAGTAAAGCAACAGTGGGTGCACAAAACTCACGGAATTTTTCAGGAGTAATCAAACCTTTAGACTCCCAAAACGGGTCGAGAATACCAACCGGAGCATATCCCTGTCCTGTAAAATCATTCAAGGCCAGAAGTTGAAAACCGGATTTAAGAGAAGTACGAAGTTCAGCTTCAATAACATCTTTATATTCCAGTACAGTCTGAGCCCCTGATACACGGAAGAAATCATCTGCTTGATCCAACATACCGTTTGCCGCCAATGATTCACGGAAAACTTCAAAGTTTCGAGCTTGAACCGGACCGGTAAAATTTGGAATCTCCTTGAAGTTAGGATATATACAACGCTGTCCCGACTCATGAGAGATCACAGGCACATCAATGCCCAATTCTTTATTTTTATCCCAATCAGTATATGGCCGTCCTTCGTATATAGCCATATGTCCTTTAGGCGTTTGATGAGTGATGTAAAATTGGTCAGACTTCACACGTGTACGGGCTGTCGAACCACTAAATAGCCTGCGTTTGTCACTGACCCTCCCATAATGGGTTAGTTCTTCTATAAAATCAAAATTACCGGTTATCTCATTACCATTACAGTAAAGAACAAAAGAGGGGTGATTACCATATTCTTTCAAGATAGCTTTTTGTTCACGACGGAAAAAGTCATAACGTTTCTCATCCGGTTCGGCATCCTTTCCCCACATCGGCATTTCCACTTCCAGATAAATTCCTAGTTTATCCGCTGTCCGAAATGCCGCAGCAGGTGGACACCAGGAATGGAAACGCATATGGTTCATCCCATAATCTTTCAGAATCGTTAATATACGTTCCCACGAAGCATCATCCACTGGAGCATAACCTGTTTTAGGAAATACTGCATTTTCTACTGTTCCACGCAAATGTACCCGATGACCATTAATCAGAATATTGTCTCTATCTGCCTTTATTTCACGCATTCCGAAGGTAGCGGACTGTGTATGTTGATAGTTTGTACTACCCGTAGTCGTTGCCAGATCACATTGCAACGTATAGAGATTAGGAGTAAACTCATCCCACAACCGAATATCTTTACCTAACGCTATGATATCTTCTACGTAAAATACTGAATCATTCCCAGAAACCATTGTCTCTCTAGTCTGCTTATATTGTTCGCCGGAAATTGTAAAAAATGCCTTCCCTGTAACGAGTTTATGAGTGTGATTCAATATCTTCATCCTGACTTTGACTGAATGCTCCGATACATTCGGATACAGTTGCATATCCTCAATATATACAGGATCAAGAGCTACCAGTTTCATTTCCCCCAAAATCCCATTCCAGTTTATTTGAGTATATTCCGAATGAGCATGATCCCATTTATGGGTATTGTATTGATAACGATTATCAACGCATACAGTAATAAGATGCGTCTTACCCGGTTTCACGAAATCTGTCAGTTCGTGATTGTGGGGAACACTGATATAGTCTATTTCACTGACTTCCTTTGTGTCTACATAAATAGAACTCAACCAGTGTACGCGTTCGAAAGATATAAAAATACGTTTGCCTTTCCACTCTTTTGGAATAGTTATTTCACGTTGATACCAAGCCGGCCCCATATACTCATACACACGAGTCAAACGGTCAATGTGACGATAAGGAGATTTATAACCAATTTTATAGTCATCCGTAATCCCTGGTAGAAGGATGCTCTCCTGCAAGCGATGCATATAACGAATATCCAAAGAACCGCGTCGAAAATCCATCAGGTCAGTTTGAAATCCCCATTGACCAGACAGATCTATTTCTTGCGTCTGTGCCTTCAATAAAGATAACTGGGTTATCAATACAAATACAATAAGAATGGATTTAATAAACTTTTTTCTCATACAGTCTTGTATTAAAACATCATATATCAACAATTTATTTTCTACATAGAATAATTAATGATATTATTACTTTACTCTTATAAAGAAATAAAAAGAGAGCACTTCAAAAAGTA
>USPQ01000097.1 GCA_900556625.1 uncultured Bacteroides sp.
ATTATCAACTCATTCGGTCACGATAATCTTCATAAGAAAATTGCTTGTATATTTCCGCCTTCCCCTCTTTTGTCCAGATAGCAATGGCAGGATGGTGAATTCCGTTAAACATATTCGTTTTCACCATCGTATAGTGAATCATATCTTCAAACACGATACGCTCTCCGATTTGCAACTCGTGATCGAAACTCCACAATCCCATATAGTCACCACTCAAACAGGAATTTCCTCCGAGACGATAGATGTATTTCCCCTCATTTCCCATCTCTGCACCACGCACGGCAGGCTGATATGGCATTTCCAGACAGTCCGGCATATGGCAGGTGAAACTGACGTTCAGAATAGCTGTCTTGATTCCACGACTTTCCACAATATCCACCACCTCGGAAGCCAGTACCCCTGTCTGCCAAGTAAAAGCCGATCCAGGTTCCAGAATTATCTGCAAGTGTGGATAACGCGTTCTCAATTCCTTCAACAGTTTTATCAAATGCTCAGTGTCATAATCTTTGCGTGTCATCAGATGTCCGCCCCCCAGATTCAACCATTTAATCTGCGGAAACCAACGGGAAAACTTGCTTTCCAGATGTTCCAATGTACGTTCCAGCTCATACGAGGAGGACTCGCAATGACAATGGCAATGAAAACCTTCAATTCCCTGCGGCAATGTTTCCGGCAGCAAGTCTGCCGTTATTCCAAAACGGGTACCTGGCGCACATGGATTATAAAGTTCTGTTTCCACTTCCGAGTATTCGGGATTTACACGAATACCACATGAGATACCGCTTCCTTCGGCAACCGTCATCGAATAGAAACGTTCGAATTGGGCCATCGAGTTGAATGTGATATGACTACTACAACGCATGATTTCAGGAAAATCCTGCTCCGTATAGGCAGGAGAATACGTATGTGCCTTGCTCCCGAACTCTTCCAGCGCCAAACGAGCTTCATACACCGAACTGGCTGTTGAATGACGTATGTATTCACGGAATATAGGAAAAGAACGCCACATGGCAAACGACTTGAAAGCAAGGATAATCTCCACTCCCGCCCTGTCGGCTACACTTTTGATCAATGTAAGGTTCTTTCTTAGGAGTTCTTCTTCCATAATATAACAAGGAGAAGGGAACTGTGCAAAATCTATCATCATACTATTTAAATTTTATCTAAAATTCCAAAGTAACGCCTCAATGACGCGGATGCAAAAATACAAATTCAAAAGCAAAGAGAGATTGTTTTATTTTTAATTAAGATATTGCTTTTCGAGAACTTTTTCCTATTTTTAAGCCTTTATTATTTATAAGTAGTTGTATCATCCTAAATAACTGATTGAATATGAATAAAGATTTAAGAAAAGTAGTGATTCTGCTGGCACATCCCAACATTAAAGCCTCACAAGCGAACAAGGCATTAATTGACGCTGTCAGTGACATCGAGGGAGTAGCGGTCTTCAACCTTTACGAATTGTCGGAAGATATCGCTTTCAATGTCGACGAATGGAGTAAAATCATCTCCGACACTTCGGCCGTTATCTACCAGTTTCCTTTCTATTGGATGAGTGCACCGTCATTATTAAAAAAATGGCAGGACGAGGTTTTCACATTCTTATCCAAAACTCCGGCCGTTGCCGGAAAGCCATTGATGGTAGTGACAACTACCGGTTCGGAATACGAGGCCTATCGCAGTGGTGGACGAAACCGATTCACTACGGACGAACTTTTGCGCCCTTATCAGGGAAGTGCAATCCACTCGGGCATGGTATGGCAGACCCCCATTGTGATATATGGAATGGGAACCGCGGATGCGGGAAAGAACATTGCCGAAGGAGCGAACTTGTACAAACAAAGAGTAGAAATGCTTATTAACAGCAGCAATGCGGGAAATAATTGGTAAAAACAAACACTCCGACCACTGACATTATCAACCCGCCAATAGTGCCTGCCGCCAACGGAAACCAGAATCCCTCCTTTTCCGCTCCTACCATAAAAGGAATAAATCCCAAAACGGTAGAAGCAACTGTGAGGAAGATAGGTATTATCTTTGTATTCCATGCCTTCACATAGGCCCGTAACGGTGCAAGACACGGAAAACGCTTGGGAATCGGCAAAGGTCCGAACTCACGGATAGTCCATCCAATTTGTTTGTCATACGGAAATGTACCGACCACAATACCATACTACTCCGGATGATCCAAGTTCGCAAGACCGTGTTGAGCGCTGTAATTTCCCAGTTGTTCGTCACATCCACGTATTTTATAAAATCCGCCCCGAATCTCTAACGTATCTCCTGGCAAAGCAATACATCGCTTTACGTAATATTGCATTACATCGAACCTTACACTATCCCAACGATTCATTTGATAAGGGAAATTAAAAACCAGTATATCATTTTTCAATACAGCAAACACATCAAACAGGCGAGCCCCCTTTATCACCTTATTAACCAATATCCGGTCGCCATCCTTCAATGTCGGTTCCATGACACAGTCTTCTAGTTTCACCTGTTTGCTAGCAATGGGATACAAGCCTATATCGTAAGGTGGATACCCCTTTGCCCAATGAATATCTATGGGGGATTGTAAAAGGTGAAGACGATAATCCGCATTTATCAATTTATGTCTCGTTTTTAGATCAAGCAGATGTATGTCAATAAAATAGGTTATGCAAATTACATCCAACAAAAAACGCTCCCAATATAAATGGAAGCGTTGTCTTTATCTTTTTTTAAAATTCACGATATTTTGTGGCAATCCTATTATAAGCTTTTTATTTCTTCAATGGATAGTCCTGTAACTTGAGAAATAGTATCAAGTGGAATATTCAAAGATTTCATATTATGTACCATTTCTCTTTTTTCTTCCATACGTCCCTCTGCACGTCCCTCTGCACGTCCCTCTGCACGTTCGGTATATATATTATCTCGTAGAATCACTATGTTATCCAAATGACGATAATAAGCATTTAATTCTTCTTTAGTCATCCTATCCAGTTTCAAGCGTTGACGAGCCTCATCCAATCCCGGTGCTGTTGCACTATCAGGTATATCACCTGTATTCATATAATAAATCCATTCCTCCAATGGACTCCGGGCTACTTGATTGAAATCATTGACCTTCAAAATATAATATTCGGGATAAAGCTGACTGACACTGTCTACTTTGAATGTCTGTTTTTGGAAAGGAGTCAATTCCAAAACATCTCCCTCATGGATTCCGCGGAATTCTGTTTTTCCATGATATACAACATCCTTTCCATTCCCTAAAGAGAAATATACAATATTGACACTATATACTTTCCTTACATTATCATACCCTTCCCCGCGATTTATATATTCAGTGACCAATTTCGAAGTACCGAATAGCATACGTTGGAAATACGCATACTCATTATTATTTTGAACTTCAATCAAAATAAGTTCGCCTTTTGAGTTCTCCGCAAGCATATCTACCCGATTATACTTGTCAAACTCGTCCTCTTGATTGCTTTCACTTTCCAACAACTTCTGAATGACTATCTTTTCATTTAGAAGAGTGGTAAGAAAGCCCTCAAGAACTGCAAAATTGGCTTTATTACGCAATAAGCGTTTCATAGCCCAATCGAAACGAATATAATTACTTCCCATAAGTTCGTCTTCTTTCCCGTTTTCTTTTTTCATACCAACAAAGGTAAGCAGAAAATGTTTGATTTCAAATATATATCCTTCTATTTCTTTCTGTTTAAGAATATTCTATCACCCACTCTCCCAAAGTCTGTGTTGTACTATCAAAATTCACTCCAACCTTAACAACCTTGCGATGATCTATCTCGTAAGGAATAGCATATTGTTTACTATTAATTTGAGCCAATGCTTCTTCGGGAGTTCCATCTATCTTAAATTCAAATACATAAATTGCATCGGGCATCTTTATTACTACGTCAGCCCTGCCAATGGCATTTTTTACTTCTACATCTACGTATTGACCCATTAAACGGAATAATAAAATCTTCGTCTTTCACTTCCATCTTTTCCAATAGATTAAGACTGAAATCCATTCGCTGTAACATTTCAATCAAGAAAGTGGATGTACCGGTAGAGAACCAAAAGCTCTTATAATCTTTTTGCGAAAAGGCATTGAAAAGGCTGAACGGATTGTAAATATCTTCACAATTCTTGCTGAAATGATAACCGTCATACTGCCGTTTCAAATGCCGACAAGCTTCTTCATAGGTTTCATCATTTGCTTGAGCTATCCTCTCAATATCCGGTTGCATCTGACTTAGCAACTCTTGCTCTGTAATACCACAAATAGCACTATAATCATCGCTCATACTGATATTCTGTAAGTTATTCAGCTCACTAAAAAATCAATATGCAACACAGGATAAACAGTCCATTCTTTCTCTAACTGTTCCATAGCCAATCCTTCGAACAACTCTTTCTTTCCGGAAAAATAAGCTTCAAGAGTAGAGATTAGAAGACTTTTTCCAAAACGGCGGGGACGGCTAAGAAAATAAACTTTATCAGTATGAGTCAATTGATAAATTAACGCTGTTTTATCAATATACACACAATTATTATTGCGCAAATCCTCGAAATTCTGTATCCCGATAGGGTATCTTCTAAATATCTCTTTCATATAAACCTAATGCATTAGTTGAAAGAAGTGTTATCATTTTTCACTCATTCACAACGAGCAATTTCAGCATTATATATTCGTTTATAATGAGAAGTTTTATATCTTTACAATCAAATACTATTAAGATAGTGACGCTATTCCAGGCATATACTGTCACTATGTTTAAACCGGATTATTCAGGCTATTATTTCTAATTTCAACGCTGTGTAGGCAGAGTAAACTCCTGCGAGTCGCAGATCACCCCATTTTCATCTGCCACTGCTACACGGAACGTTACTTCGCCGTCTTTCAATCTATCACCGGCATGTATGGAAGCCGTATAACGAATGCCTTCGCCCGGCAAAATTTCTTCGACCATTACCGAAGGAGAAATGCCGATATGCTTCACCTTGCCTACGGTTTCCACCACCGGAACTACGTTATAAACAGGCTTCCGGCCTTCATTCATAATCTCAAAGATAATCTTACTGTTCTCTCCCGCATCAATCACATGACTGCGATTATCATCTATAAAACGGATTCTACGTAGTTTCAATTGAGAAACAGGCTGCTGAACCGACTGTTTTTTATATTTCTGCACACGAACCTCCCGAACTTCGGGAACGTATGCGTCATCCTCTATCGGCTCTTGTCGCGGTGCGGTCAACGCACTGCCTATCGCCGCACCGGCAATAGTCCCTACAATATTGCCAATAGCAGAGCCACGATAACCACCTCGCCAACCTCGATTATTATCTCCAATCAATCCACCTATCGAACCTCCCAAACTACCTCCGATAGAAGCACCGGCCACGATAGCTCCCGGATTACCCATACGCCCTGATGCACATCCGCTCAAAAGTAAAACGGAAAGCAAAAATACTGTTAGTTGTTTCTTCATGCGCCTTTCTATTTTAATATTTTTATTCTATTACCTTAAAACGAGCGAAACGCAATAATAGTTGTTTCTCTCCCGCATTTTTAAAATGAATAGTTGCTTTTGCATTGTCTCCCGTGCCTTCTACCTTCATCACTTCTCCCAAACCAAAACGTTCATGTTCAATTCTCTGTCCGGCTTGTAATCCTGCAACCGATACCGGACCGGAAGACATCGCTTGAGAACCGCCACTTACCGTGCTTACCTTTTTCAAATTTCTCGGCACACTGGGAGCTATTATCTGAGCTTTCGGCCGCTCCTTTCGTTCCGAAGAAGCACTTCCAAAAGGTGTAGTACGCGACGGAGAAGCAGAACGAATGAATCCTCCTTCAATCTCCCTGCGGAAACGTCCTGCGCCTTCATCCACCGAACGACTGATTCCCGCTTCGTGCGGCATCTTCAAATAATGGATATCAATATCACGCAAGAAACGACTGGGACTCCCAAACTCCATCTTTCCATAACGGAAGCGGGTTTTGGCAAAAGACAAGTAGCAATGTTCCTCTGCACGGGTAATGGCGACATAGAACAAACGGCGTTCTTCCTCCAATGCACGGGGAGAATCGCCAACCATCCCACTTGGGAATAGGTTTTCTTCCAGACCGACTACAAAAACATTCTTAAATTCCAACCCTTTGGCGGAATGAACTGTCATCAATGTTATCTTTTCTCCGTCATCCGCTTTGTCGGAATCCTGATCGGTGAGCAACGCAATCTCTGAAAGAAAATCGGTAAGAGATATATTCGGATTGCCTTCCTCCTGCCGCAAAGCACAGAAATCATTCATTCCATTCACCAATTCTTCTATGTTTTCCTTACGGCTCAGGTTCTCCGGAGAAGTATCCTGACACACATCGTTCATAATACCCGATTGACGGATAATATCCACACCTATCTCGTACGCATTCTTATCCGCCTGACCGGTTATAAAACCCTCGATCAATGCACGGAAACCTTGCAGCTTTGCATGAGTACCTTTGTTGATGTTCAGTCCATAGGTCAACGGTTCACAAAGCGTTGACCACAGACTGACTCCATGATCAGTTGCCGCCGATATGATTTTACCGACCGTAGTATCTCCGATACCACGAGCAGGATAATTAATAATTCGTTTGAATGCTTCTTCATCGTTCGGATTCACCACCAAACGGAAATAAGCAATCACATCTTTTATCTCTTTACGTTGGTAGAATGAAAGTCCGCCATAAATTTTATAAGGCATACTCCGTTTCCGAAGAGCTTCCTCAAAAATACGACTTTGTGCATTCGTACGATATAGGATAGCAAAATCAGCATACCCGTAATGATATTCCCGACGAAGTTCAGCTACCTTATTAGCAACGATATCCCCTTCTTCCACATCACTATATGCCTGAAATACACCGATAGCTTCCCCTTTCTCCTTTTCGGAAAATACGGCTTTACGTATCTGGCGCTCATTCTTTTCTATCAAGCTGTTGGCAGCACAAACAATGGTCTGTGTGGAACGATAGTTCTGCTCCAACTTGAAAACTTTCGTATTCGGATATGTCTTCGTAAAGTAAAGGATATTATCAATATCCGCTCCACGAAAAGAGTAAATGCTTTGTGCATCATCGCCAACAACACAAACATGCTGATTTTCTTTCGTCAATTGCAGAACAATGCTATGTTGCGCATAATTAGTATCTTGATACTCATCAACGAGTATATATCGGAATTGGTCTTGATAACGTGCCAATATTTCCGGATAATCACGAAATAAGATATAAGTATATACCAGCAGATCATCAAAATCCATAGCTCCCGCCTGACGACACCTTTCCCAATAACGGGTATAGATATCACGAATAGCAGGCATTTTTACAGCCATATCGCCTTCATATGCTTCTTTATTGGCAGCGTATCCCGTAGGAGTGACCAAATGATTCTTTGCATTGGAGATGCGGGCTTGTACCGTTCCCGGTTTATAAGTTTTTTCGTCCAGTCCCATTTCTTTAATAATAGAACGAAGCAGACTTTTACTATCAGCCGTGTCGTAGATTGTAAACTGGGAGGTAAAGCCGATATATTGCGCCTCAGCACGAAGAATACGGGAGAAGATGGAATGAAATGTACCCATCCACAAGTAACGTGCCCGTTCCGCCCCCACTTGTCGGGCAATACGTTCTTTCATCTCACGTGCCGCCTTATTGGTAAAGGTAAGTGCAAGAATATTCCACGGATTGTAACCGTTCTCCAACAGATAGGCTATTTTATAAGTCAGCACACGTGTCTTACCCGAACCCGCACCGGCTATCACTAGCGAAGGCCCGTCATTGTAAGTCACCGCCGCGCACTGACTCTCATTCAATTCCTTTATATAATTGATATCCATAACAGCATTATAAAAACAATGTAGTTTTTTAACAAACTCTCGGCATTCAAATTTGTTCTGAATACAAAAGTATAATATTCATTTGAGAATGACGGTATTTTTATAATTTTTCGTCACTAACTATTTTAACCTAACCCCCAAAGCAATGAAAAAAAGTATATTGTTATCAATTATTTTGAGTTTAAGCCTAGTCGCCTGCATTCCACAGGCTATGGCGCAAAAACAAAGCCGTATGGAAAAACTGCTAAGGTATCTGAACGATAATGATACGGAAAAATGGCAGAAGAACCGAGAAAAGGTAGACAACGACACGAAGGCATATTATGCCGAAGAACTGGCCCTGCTGGATGTCCTCAACGGATTGTGGAACGAACAAAGTGAACAAGCCGCAACCGATTATTTCGGATGTTACGGGAAAGCGGCCAACGCCTACTTCTCCAACATCTGTGAGGAAGAGAAAATACCGCTTCCGAACGTACAGGACAGAGCGGAACAGGCTATTATCCACATATTGGAGGCTTCAAAAGAACAGATACCTTTCAGCCGTACACTGCTGGACAGTATTCGTTCAAGCGGCTATACGGCAGACTCCGTTATTGCACAGAAGATACGGAATATCCGCGAATTGGCTTTATTGGAAGGTATGCTGACAGCGCCTGCACTCAGCACATATCAGACATATATAGCGGAATATCCGAACGGGAAATTTATCCCACAAATCAATGCTGCCGAAAACAAACGGTTATACGGGATTGTAAAGCATAACCCGTCACAGGAAAATTTCAAAGCTTTTTTTGACGATCCGGCAATGCTAAAGTTTTTCACGGACAAAGAAACGCGCCCGTTTTTGCCAGAAGTCCAAGCTTTATATGATGATTTTCTATTCCATTGTATCGACAGTCTGCGAGAGGGAAACAATGCAACCGCCCTCCGGCATGTTATTGACGATTATAAACGCAACCCTTATCTGAGTTCCTCAGCACGTACCCATTTGGACGACCTCGAATATCTTAGCGAGAAAGCTGATTTTGAACTTTTGAAACCGGCAATAACCAATTCCGAATCTTTGGGTTTGTTGCAGGAATTCCTCAGTACACATAAGTACAAAGAGTTCCGTGATCAAGCCAATGCGCTACGAGCTCCATTCATTCTACAGACAATCATCTCCACTCCCACTTCCGTAAAATATTACAATGCGGGACGACTGATCAAGTCTGCCGCCAACGACAGCACTGGGAATGTGTCAATCACTTATTCGTACAATGACAAGGGGCAGCTTGTCTCTATATTATCCCTGACTATGAAAAACGGTCAGGTGAGTGAGGAGGTGCAAACAAACAGACTATATGACCCTCAAGGCCACTGCATTTTTGAAGTGCAGACAAATCCCAAGACCAAAACGGACATTTACCGAAGGACACGCCGTATCGGTGCCGACGGGAGCATCGAGAGCGATTCACTTAAATATATGGACGGAAGGTCGATTATCAGCACATACAATAAACAAGGCTTATTGACTGAAGCCAAAGAATATAATAAGAACGGAGAACTCCAAGCATACACAGCGAACAAGTATGATGAAAAAGGCAGATTGACCGCATCGCAACATCAGAACCTGCTTATGGCTAACCCCGCCGATCAGGTTATCTCCCAAAAAGATACTTATGAATATGACAAATACGGTTATTTGACTCAGATAGCTTATCAGCGTATTTTAGGCAATAACCAGAAAACATCCGGTTACCTGACTTGTATGTATGATAAATATGGCAATCCGATTGACGGAAATTCTTATTATGAATATGATAATACAGGGCAATGGGTCTGCCGTATAAATCGCGGAAATCCCCAAGAGGTGGAACGGGTACAGTATATTTATAAATAAAAGTGAAGATACTGCGAACCTTTTACCAAATGCTTCTGTTATTATAGTATAACAAGCCATTTAAAACTTGTAACATTATGAATACTATATTAATGTCTTTAATTATGATGACCATGACTTACGAAATGCCTAAACTTCCTTACGCAAACAATGCGTTGGAACCTGTAATCAGTCAGCAAACGATAGATTTCCATTACGGGAAACATCTACAAACGTATGTAAATAATCTGAACAGCCTCGTGCCCGGAACCGAATATGAAGGTAAAAAGGTGGAAGAAATCGTTGCCACCGCACCGGACGGAGCTATATTCAATAACGCCGGACAAGTATTGAACCACAATCTATATTTCCTGCAATTTGCCCCCAAACCTGCCAAGAAAGAACCGACAGGCAAACTGGGAGAAGCCATCAAGCGTGACTTCGGCAGCTTTGAAAACTTCAAGAAAGAATTCAATGCGGCAGCGGTAGGATTATTCGGTTCAGGATGGGCCTGGTTGTCCGTTGATAAAAACGGAAAACTGCACATCACCAAAGAAGGAAACGGCAGTAACCCTGTACGTGCCGGATTGAAACCGCTTCTCGGTTTTGACGTGTGGGAACACTCTTACTACCTGGATTACCAGAACCGTCGCGCCGACCATGTCAATGCTCTGTGGAGTATCATCGACTGGGATGTGGTGGAAAACAGAATGTAACGGATTTACTGACTAAACTATACTTGAACAAGGTCGTTGTGATTTTCACAGCGACCTTGTTTAGGCTATATAGATGCCACCAACACAAATATCCGACAGAAAAATGAAAAAAAATCAACCGATGTAGTGTTTTTATGTTTCTTTTTCACTTACTTTGCTCCCGTAAAGACAAAGGGGTGCCCCATGAGGGGCTGAGATTATACCCTAAGAACCTGATGCAGTTAGCACTGACGTAGGGATTGTGTTTCTTCTTATCGCCTTTCCGTAAAAGCACGCTCTTTGTATTTACTTTCAACTTATTTATTCTGATAGGACAATGAAAG
>USPQ01000098.1 GCA_900556625.1 uncultured Bacteroides sp.
ATAGAGTTGGAACGTGTGGATAAATCCAAACACTCTTCTCAAAAAGTGGAATTTTCTATGGAGCAACGCCAGCAGCTTTTACAGAAATTTCTGAAAAGTAACGGTGGTATTACCCGGCTGGAATATAGTAGCTTGACCGGACTTTCCCGGCTGAAAGCAATAGATGATTTGAATACTTTCATTGAGAAAGGGATTCTTCGTAAACGTGGAGCTGGAAGAGCCGTGTTTTATGTTTGGAAACAAGAGCAATAACAATCAATTCAAAGATTTCTTCTTGTTATTGCTAACAATTTTGTACCTTTGTTTGTCTATAGAAAAAACAGTAGGATTATGGCAAGTATAACAATTCCTTATGCAGTAGCAGATTTCATAGAAATGCGTGAACGTGGTTTCTATTACGTAGATAAGACCCAATATATAGCTAAGCTTGAAGATTATAAGGCTCCTGTATTTCTGCGTCCCCGTCGCTTTGGAAAGAGTTTGTTAGTCTCTACTCTAGCTTGCTATTATGACCGTACGAAAGCGCATCGGTTTGAAGAACTGTTTGGTGACACGTGGATTGGAAACCATCCGACAAAAGAACATAACCGTTATATGATAATCCGTTATGACTTCTCCGCAATGGTAATGTCAGACCATATTCAAGGGCTGGCACAGAATTTTAATGACCTGAATTGCGGTCCGGTAGAAGTAATGGTAGCACATAATCGTGATTTGTTTGGTGATTTTGAATTTACCAATCGCGGGGATGCATCTAAAATGTTGGAAGAAGTGCTTACTTACGCCCGCTCTCACGAACTGCCTAAAGTTTATATTTTGATTGATGAATATGATAATTTCACCAATCAATTACTTACTGCCTATAATGATCCACTCTATGAAGAAGTTACTACTAATGACAGCTTTCTGCGTACTTTTTTTAAAGTAATTAAAAAAGGTATTGGTGAGGGGAGTATCCGTACTTGTTTTTGTACAGGTGTGCTGCCTGTCACTATGGATGATTTGACTAGTGGATATAATATTGCAGAGATATTGACTTTTGAGCCTAATTTCCTGAATATGCTTGGGTTTACATACGAAGAAACTGAAACGTATCTACGTTATGTGCTTGATAAGTATTCTACGGGACAGGATCGCTTTGACGAAATATGGCAACTAATAGTGAGTAACTATGATGGTTATCGTTTCCGTCCGAATGGAGATCGGTTATTCAATGCCACTATCCTTACTTACTTCTTCAAGAAATTTGCAGCCAATGCCGGTAGTATTCCGGACGAATTGGTAGATGAAAATCTACGTACTGACATTCATTGGATTCGTCGGTTGACTCTTTCGCTGGATAATGCGAAAGCGATGTTGGATGCATTGGTAATTGACGATGAATTGCCTTATAATGTGGCTGATCTTGCCGGTAAGTTTAATAAGAAAAAGTTTTTTGATAAAGAGTTTTATCCCATTAGTTTGTTTTATTTGGGAATGACGACGTTGAAGGATAAATTTGTGACCACATTGCCTAATATGACGATGCGTAGTGTATACATGGACTACTATAATCAACTGAACAAAATAGAAGGCAATGCACAACGTTATGTTCCTGTGTATCGGCACTATGATTCCAATCGAAGCTTGGAACCACTCGTTCAGAATTATTTCGAACAATATTTGGGACAATTTCCAGCACAGGTTTTTGATAAGATCAATGAAAACTTTATCCGGTGTTCTTTCTACGAACTGGTATCGCGTTATTTAAGTAGCTGTTATACCTTTGCCATCGAACAGAATAATTCAGCAGGCCGATCAGACTTTGAAATGACCGGTATTCCCGGTACAGATTACCATACGGATGATCGTGTGGTCGAATTTAAATATTATCGTATGAAAGAAGCTGAAAAGATGCTTGTACTTTCCGAGCCTCTTCCCGAGCACGTGGAACAGGTGAAAAGATACGGTGAAGACACTAAGAAAAAGTTTCCTAATTATAATGTACGGACATATGTGGTGTACATTTGTGCTAATAAGGGATGGAAATTTTGGGAAGTATGAGACTTCGTTGTTTTGCGGTTACTCTGCTGATGTATATCTGTAATTCGGGTATCTTTCTCTGTAATTTGTCTACATTCGATATACTTTTATTTCCATATTTTTGCAAAGTGAATCATTGATAAAAGGATTCGGAAAATATAAAATAGTAAAGTTATGGCTAAAAAAGTTCTGATACTTTCGTCCAGTCCACGCAGAGGTGGAAATTCGGACGTACTTTGTGATGAGTTTATGAAAGGTGCTCTTGAAGAGGGTAATGAAGTGGAAAAGATTTTTCTGAAAGATAAGACGGTACATCCTTGTACGGGGTGCAGTGTTTGCAGTATGTACGGAAAACCTTGTCCGCAGAAAGACGATGCGGCTGAGATTGTGGAGAAGATGATTGCCGCCGATGTCATCGTAATGGCAACACCGGTTTATTTTTATACTATGTGCGGACAAATGAAGATAATGATCGATCGCTGCTGCGCACGGTATACGGAAATAAGCAACAAGGAATTTTATTTTATCATTGCGGCAGCTGAAAACAGTAAAGCGATGATGGAACGCACTATTGATGGTTTTCGTGGGTTCCTCGACTGTCTGGAAGCACCGCAGGAAAAAGGGGTTGTCTATGGGGTAGGTGCTTGGAAAGTAGGGGAGATTAAAGATACTCCACATATGAAGGAAGCCTACGAAATGGGAAAACGTATTTGACGAAAACCAATTATTTTAGTAGATAATAGTCTGGATTGTTTGTTCTGCTACGGAATTGTTATAATTTTGTGGCAGAACTTTTTGTCATGTGCAATATCTATCTAAAAGTACATTATTATGAATTATAAAATAACCACTCTGGTGGAGAATTGCGTTTATGGGCGCAAGCTACAGGCAGAGCATGGGCTTTCTCTTTATATTGAAACGGCAGAACATAAATTACTCTTTGATACAGGTGCATCGGATTTATTCATTAGCAATGCCCGTCTGCTTCACATCGACTTGCGGGAAGTAGACTATCTGATACTCTCTCATGGGCATAGTGACCATACGGGAGGTTTGCGTCATTTTCTGGAATTGAATACCATTGCAACAGTTGTGTGCAAGCGTAGCATTTTCTTACCTAAATTTAAGGATGATCGTGAAAATGGAATTAAGCATACCGAAACGTTCGACTTATCCCGTTTTCGCTTTATTGACCAACGGACGGAATTGCTTCCGGGAGTTGTCTTGTTTCCATCGATAAAAATCGAAGATAAGGAAGATACTCATTTTGAACGGTTCTTTGTTCAACAAGATGACGGCAATAAGATTCCCGATACTTTTGAGGATGAACTGGCGGTGGCGCTGGTCGGCGATGAAAGTTTCTCTGTGCTGAGTGCCTGTTCCCATCGAGGAATCACTAATATATTGCGAACGATACGGAACGCATTTCCCGGTCTCCCTTGTGAGCTGCTTTTGGGCGGTTTTCATATCCATAATGCGGAAGAGCAAAAATATCATGTGATTTCAGATTATCTCCAACGGTATATGCCTCGTCAGATAGGAGTGTGCCATTGTACGGGAGTAGACAAGTACGCTTTTTTCTGTAAGGATTTTGGTGACAGGATATTTTATAATCACACAGGAAGAGTTATTTAGAAGGACTGTTTTAGGCATAAATATAGACTAATTAAATATGAAGAAACTTATCACTTGTTTATCGTTTGCGCTGGCCGCAGTATCCGTCGGCTATGCTGCTGTAACTCCTTTATGGATGCGCGACGCGCGTATTTCGCCCGATGGAAGCGAAATAGTCTTTTGCTATAAAGGCGATATCTACAAAGTATCCGCACAAGGAGGAACTGCCGTCCAATTAACAACACAAGCCTCTTATGAAGCCAATCCGGTCTGGTCGCCCGATGGAGAGCAGATTGCTTTTGCCAGCGACCGCAATGGGAATTTTGACCTTTTTATTATGTCTGCCGATGGAGGTGCTGCCCGGAGACTGACTTATCATTCTGCTTCGGAAATTCCCTCCACCTTTACACCGGATGGGAAGTATGTGCTTTTTTCCGCTTCCATTCAAGATCCGGCAACCAGTGCATTGTTTCCTACAAGTGCTATGACGGAACTGTATAGAGTGCCTGTCGAGGGGGGGAATACCGAACAAGTCTTGGGTACTCCTGCCGAATGGGTTTGTTTTGACAAGGCCGGGAGTAATTTCCTTTATCAGGACCGTAAAGGGTTTGAAGACGAATGGAGAAAACACCATACGTCATCCATCGCAAGAGATATCTGGCTGTACGATACTCAAACAGGAGAACATACTAATCTGACGAACCGCAACGGGGAAGACCGTAATCCGGTTTACGCTCCCGACGGGAAGTCTGTGTATTTTCTGAGCGAACGTAATGGAGGTTCATTCAATGTATATTCTTTCCCATTGAATGCTCCGCAGCAAGTGAAGCCTGTAACGACTTTCCGTACTCACCCGGTGCGTTTTCTCTCTGTCAGTGATAAGGGAACCTTGTGCTATGCATACGATGGGGAACTTTATACGCAACTGCCGAACTCCCGTCCGCAAAAGGTGAAAGTGGAACTTGTCCGTGATGATGACAAGGATATCGCATCATTCAGATTCTCACAGGGAGCTACTTCCGCCTGTGTTTCTCCGGATGGCAAGCAGGTAGCGTTCATCGTTCGTGGCGATGTTTTCGTTACGTCAACTAATTATCCGACAACTAAGCAGATAACCAATACACCTGCCGGAGAATCGGGCCTTTCGTTTGCTCCGGACAATAGGACGTTGGTGTATGCCAGCGAACGGACAGGCAACTGGCAACTGTATATGGCAAAGATTATACGTAAAGAAGATCCTAATTTTCCCAATGCAACTCTTATTGAGGAAGAGGTGTTACTCCCCTCTAAAACAGTGGAACGCAGATATCCGCAATATTCTCCGGATGGGAAGGAGATTGCCTTTATCGAAGACCGCAACCGTCTGATGGTACTCAATCTGGAGACGAAGAAAGTACGTCAGGTGACGGATGGATCTACATGGTACAATACAGGGGGCGGGTTTGATTATGAATGGTCGCCGGACGGCAAATGGTTTACGTTGGAATTTATAGGAAACCGTCATGATCCGTATTCTGATATCGGTATTGTCAGTGCGCAAGGAGGAGCAATCACTAATCTGACAAATAGCGGTTATATGAGCGGTTCTCCGCGTTGGGTACTTGACGGGAACGCTGTTCTTTTCCAAACGGAACGCTACGGGATGCGTGCCCACGCTTCGTGGGGTTCACAACAGGATGTTATGCTGGTATTCCTGAACCAGGATGCATACGATCGTTATCGGTTGAGCAAGGAGGATTTCGAATTACTCAAAGAGTTTGAAAAGGAACAGAAGAAGGCGAAAGAGAAAGACGAGAAGAAAAAGAATGAAAAGAAAAAGGACGCCGGTAAAGATAAAAAGAAAGATGGAGATAAAGATGGAGACAACGGTAAGTCCGACAAAGATAAGGAAAGTAAAAAAGAGATTGTAGTAGAGTTGAAAGGTATTGAGGACCGCATTGTCCGCTTGACACCCAATTCTTCGGATTTAGGTAGCGCCATTGTCTCAAAAGACGGAGAGAACCTCTACTATTTTTCTGCTTTTGAAGGTGGTTATGACCTTTGGAAAATGAATCTTCGTGAAAAGGAGACAAAGCGTCTGCATAAGCTCAATACCGGTTGGGTTTCCTTATCTATGGATAAAGATGGAAATATATTCTTGTTGGGCAGTAGGAATATGCAGAAGATGGATGCAAAGTCGGATGCGTTGAAACCGATTAGTTATCAAGCGGAGATGAAGATGGATTTGGCTGCCGAACGGGAAGCTATGTTTGACCATGTATATAAGCAACAGCAGAAACGCTTCTATAACTTGAATATGCACGGAGTGAATTGGGATGAGATGAGTGCGGCTTACCGTAAGTTCCTTCCTCATATCGACAATAACTATGATTTTGCCGAATTGCTGAGTGAGTGGCTGGGCGAGTTGAATGTATCCCATACCGGAGGCCGTTATTTTGCCAACGGTAAGGGAGATGTTACTTCTAATTTGGGGCTTTTGTTCGATTGGGAATATCGGGGAAAAGGCATGAGAATTGCTGAAGTGATAGAGAAAGGTCCGTTTGATCATTCCCGTACCAAAGTAAAGGAAGGATGCATTATTGAGAAAATCAATGGACAGGAAATTTCTCAGGAAAATGATATTACTGTTTTGCTGAACAACAAAGCAGGCAAGAAAACATTGATTTCACTATACGATCCGCAGAGTAAAGAGCGTTGGGAAGAGGTGGTTATGCCTATTTCCGGTGGGCGTTTAAACGGACTGTTGTATAACCGTTGGGTAAAACAACGTGCTGCGGAAGTGGAAAAATGGTCGAACGGAAGATTGGGATATGTGCATATACAGTCTATGGGTGACGGAAGTTTCCGTACTGTCTATTCTGATATTCTGGGTAAATATAACAACTGTGAGGGGATTGTCATCGATACTCGTTTCAACGGTGGAGGCCGACTGCATGAAGAGATTGAAATTTTGTTCAGCGGGCAGAAATATTTCACGCAGGTAGTACGTGGGCGTGAAGCTTGTGATATGCCGAGCCGTCGTTGGAATAAACCTTCCATTATGTTGCAATGTGAAGCGAATTACTCGAATGCGCACGGTACTCCTTGGGTATATAAACACCGGAATATCGGCAGGCTCGTCGGTATGCCTGTACCGGGAACGATGACCAGTGTTTCTTGGGAGACTTTGCAGGATCCTTCGTTAGTATTCGGTATTCCTATTGTCGGTTATCGTTTGGCTGACGGTAGCTATCTGGAAAATTCTCAGTTGGAGCCTGATATTAAGGTGGCTAATAGTCCGGAAACTGTTGTAAAAGGTGAGGATATACAATTGAAGGCAGCAGTTGGCGAATTGTTGAAAGAGATTGATAGTAAAAAGAAATAGATAGATTTGCTATAGATGAGGGGTGTACCATAATTCATTTATGACACACCCCTTATTCTTTTATATAGTTAATAGTTCCGGTTTATTCTTCTTCTTCTTCATTCTCTTCTTTATTTTTCTTTCCTAGTCCTAAAAGGCCGAAAATGAAATCTTTCAGATAGCTTATTATGCCGATGACCACTAAAGCGGCAAATCCATAGAAAAGAATACTGCCACCCCATTTGTCCCAAAATGTAGGAGTGGGGATAAGGATGCTCAGTTCTTCCACATTCAAGTCTTTTTTAATGACTTCTGCGTATTCGTCTGAAATTTCATAATAAGTGTCGGGCTTCGATTCTGAGAAGAGTACTAAAGTACGTTTTCCGTCTTCTTCGATGTACCCTAAATCCAAATGAGCGCCTTCATCTGTTTTGTAATAAGAACTATCCGGAAGAGCGGCAACTTTCGGGATACTGTTGTCTACCGGAATTCTGATTTTCATACGTGCTTCGGCATTGCTCACGAAAAGTCCGGCAATGACAGTCAGGATAAATAGAAATTTTTTCATAATCATAAAATATAAAGATTTAATAATGTGTAGTTGTTAGTCGCAATCACAATTAATCTGTTTTTGTGTTCCAAAGATAAATGAAAAACATGAAAACCAAACAATTGTTTTGTTTTTTATTTGATTGAATAGTTGAAAAATAAGAATAGGTTGATGTATACTGTCTGTTATGACAATTACATCAACCTATAAGAGTATATAGTGAATTGGTAGTATGCTTTATCTGATAAGTGCAGTGATATCTTCTACAATCTGTTCATCCGTCAGGTGATTGGCACGAAGAAATTCCTGTAGATCATAACGGTCTACAAATTCTTTTTTGGCTCCGTAATTGAGAACTTTCATGTCGGAAGTGCCATAATAGCGGCTAATCTTTTCGCCGAATCCACCATCCAAGGTACCATCTTCTAACGTGATTACTAATTCATGGTCGGCTTTCAGCTCATTCATGAGCTCGCTGTCTATTCCGGTGATGTAACGCGGATTGATGAGTGTCGCGTCAATATTTTCTTTTTCTTTTAGGAGTGATGCGACCGACTGTCCTAATCCATAGAATGAGCCTAAAGCTACAATTGCGACTTTCGAACCGCGATGAGTGACTTTATAGCGATTAAGAATGCTGTAATCGGAGTCCACCGGCTCTCCGCAACTAATAACCTCGGTAGCCGGAACACGGATGGCAACAGGGTGTTCATTTTGACGGATGCTCCATTCTAACATGGCAATATATTCTTCTTTGCAAGTCGGTGCCAGATAAACCATATTGGGAATATTGCTGATGACCGGAATATCGAAGAAACAGAGATGTGTCACATCATTCATTCCGGATAATGTACCCCAGAATACGAGCAGGACAGCCGGATTATTGTTGATGCAGAGGTCTTGTGAAAGTTGGTCGTAAGAGCGTTGGATAAATGTACTGTAAACTCCATAAACCGGCTTTCCACCGTTGGCTGCAATGCCCGAAGCAAGTGCTACCGCGTGTTCTTCAGCAATACCTACATCTACGAATTGTTTGCCTGCTTCTTGCCGACGGTCCGGAGTAAAGCCCAGAACAGCGGGAGTGCCCGAAGTAATTGTTACTACACGCGGGTCTTCTTTCATCTTTTGCAGCAGGTATTGGGCGGTTACTTCGCTATAATCTTCTTCTTCATCGTTTACTTTGGCTTCTCCGGTCTCCGGATTGAATGGAGTACGCCAATGATAAGTCTCTTTATCTTGCTCGGCACGTGCATAGCCTTTACCTTTGAGAGTATTGATGTGTACTACTATCGGATGTTGGATATCTTTTATTTTAGAGAAAGCTTCGATTAATGCCTGTACATTGTTGCCATCATTTACATACATATAATCCAGTCCCATAGCTTTGAAGAAGTTACAGTCACATTGACCGTTGCTGTCACGTAATTCTTTTAGATTCTTGTATAATCCGCCATGATTCTCGGCAATAGACATTTGGTTGTCATTGACGATGATAATCATGTTGGTACCCAGCTCTGCCACATAGTCCAACCCTTCGAATGCTTCACCGCCACTTAAAGAACCGTCGCCTATGACAGCTATGATATTTTCATTACCGCCTGTAAGGTCACGTCCTTTTGCCAGTCCGCTGGCCAGGCTGACGGAAGTAGAGGTATGTCCGATGATAAAGAAATCGTGCTCACTTTCTTGCGGTTCGGTATACCCTGATACATTGTCGTATTTGGCCGGATTGAGGAAAGCGTCTTTACGACCGGTCAACATCTTGTGTACATAACTCTGGTGCGATACGTCAAATACAATTTTGTCTTTGGGCGAGTTGAATACATAGTGTAGGGCAATTGTCGTTTCTACCATTCCGAAGTTGGGGCCGAAATGTCCGCCATGTTCACTTAGCTTTTGCAGAAGTGCGGCACGGATTTCACCGCTTAATTTATTAAGCTCTTCAATCGATAGTTTTTTTACATCTTCAGGCGAATAAATATTTTCTAAATACATACCAAACAGTTTTTATAAATAATCTTTTTACTTATTTCTTTATGATATTGCAAAGATACGGCAGAATTTGTGATTTACTTGTATATGAATTACGGATTAACTTACCCCTATTACTGTTCTTTTTCATTGGAAGAGTGTCTGTCTTTATCTTTCTAAAAAGACAATAGATGTTAATTAGGCTTTTGCCTTGTGAACTAATATTTGATACAATATGTTGTTTGAAGTAAATAAAGAACTTAATTATGAACTAAAAAATTAGACATGGCTAAACCAAGCATATCTAATGATTTAGCAGGTAAAACATAATATTTTAAACTTATGATTATGAGAAAATCTATTATTCTATTAGCTTTTGTATTGGGTGGATTTACAGCAAATGCCCAATCTGTCGTAGAAGGTACAAAATTAACAGACAACTGGTCTGTAGAACTAAAAGCGGGTGCGGTAACCCCTCTCACCCATAATGCTTTTTTTAAAGGGATGCGTCCTGCGTTCGGAATTGGAATATCGAAACAGTTAACTCCTATTTTCGGATTAGGGTTTCAGGGTATGGGATATGTTAACACGACCCAAAGTAAAACAGCTTTTGATGCTTCGGATGTCAGTTTATTGGGTAAGGTGAACTTGATGAATCTGTTTGCTGGTTATAACGGTACTCCTCGTCTCTTTGAGGTGGAAGCGGTAGCTGGAATGGGCTGGTTACACTATTACGCAAGTGGTGATGGAGACGAAAACTCTTGGTCTACCCGCTTCGGATTGAACCTGAATTTTAATTTGGGTGAAAGTAAAGCATGGACAGTGGGGCTTAAACCAGCCATCGTATATGATATGCAAGGTGGCTTCCCGGAGTCAAAGAGCCGTTTCAATGCCAACAACGCAGCGTTTGAGTTGACAGCCGGATTGACATATCACTTTAAGACAAGTAACGGAACACATC
>USPQ01000099.1 GCA_900556625.1 uncultured Bacteroides sp.
CCTACCACCCCGGCTTTCAGCCACCCCTCCTTCCCCGAAGGGAATGAAGATACAACCGCCTCTTGCCCCTTTTACAAACCAAACTTACCTTTTACAAACCAAACTTAATAGTATCAGTTATGAAAAATAAACATCATAGAAGAATCACAACAGGAAGCCTACTCCCTCTCATGCTACTGTTTCTATCCACCCTTACCCTGACCTTCCAAAGTTGTAAGGGAAAAAGCAGCAGCAACCTCACCGCCGCCACCGACTCACTATCGGATGACGCCTTAATGGATACCGTTCAGCGAAGGACTTTCCTTTATTTCTGGGAAGGTGCAGAACCCAACAGCGGTCTTGCCCCCGAACGTTATCACGTAGACGGCGTATATCCGCAGAATGACGCCAACGTGGTCACCTCCGGCGGTAGCGGCTTCGGCATCATGGCTATCCTTGCCGGTATAGACCGCGGCTACGTCACCCGCGAAGAAGGATTGGCACGTATGGAACGTATCGTCTCCTTCCTCGAAAAGGCCGACCGTTTTCACGGAGCTTACCCGCACTGGTGGTATGGTGATACCGGAAAAGTGAAGCCGTTCGGTCAGAAAGACAACGGCGGCGACCTCGTAGAAACCGCCTTCCTGATGCAGGGCCTTCTAGCCGTGCACCAATACTACGCAAACGGTAATGACAAAGAAAAGGCCATAGCCCAACGTATCGACCGCCTCTGGCGGGAGGTAGACTGGGACTGGTACCGCAAAGGCGGACAAAACGTTCTTTATTGGCATTGGAGTCCTACTTACGGCTGGGAAATGGATTTCCCCATACATGGCTACAACGAATGCATGATTATGTATATCCTTGCCGCCGCTTCACCGACGCACGGAGTACCTGCCGCTGTCTATCATGACGGTTGGGCACAGAACGGAGCGATTGTTTCCCCGCACAAGGTGGAAGGTATAGAATTGCATCTCCGCTACCAGGGCACGGAAGCCGGACCGCTTTTCTGGGCACAATATTCTTTCCTCGGCCTCGACCCCGTCGGACTGAAAGACGAATACTGTCCCAGCTACTTCCACGAAATGCGTAACCTGACGCTAGTCAACCGCGCCTACTGTATCCGCAACCCCAAACACTATAAAGGTTTCGGGCCGGACTGCTGGGGGCTGACCGCCAGTTACTCCGTCGACGGATACGCCGCCCACTCGCCGAACGAGCAGGACGACAAAGGGGTCATCTCCCCCACCGCCGCACTTTCGTCTATCGTCTACACCCCGGAATATTCTCTGCAAGTGATGCGCCACCTATATAATATGGGAGACAAAGTATTCGGTCCTTTCGGATTCTACGACGCTTTCAGCGAAACGGACAACTGGTATCCGCAACGCTATCTGGCTATCGACCAAGGACCTATCGCCGTCATGATCGAGAATTACCGGACAGGCCTGTTATGGAAACTCTTTATGAGCCACCCCGATGTACAAGCCGGATTGACGAAACTCGGTTTTAATACCAACAAACAGGATGTGAGACAACAATAAGGAATCACGGTCGGTGGAAGTGGTCTTACTGACCACCTCCGCCACCGGCGTTTCCTCCGCCTCCGCCGCCTTTCACATCATCATTACTAATGCTTCGGGCAGCTTTCTTCACGCTGGCTTTCAGTTCTCCGATCCGGTAGCTGACACTGACTCCAAAGCTACGGCTCGGCCATTTGCTACTGCTCTTTGACACGAAGTTGGCTCCTTCCGTATGGTTGTTGTAGCTCCTGTATTTTTCAAAGATGTTATTACAATATAAGTTCACAGACAAACGGTCTTCTTTCAGGAACGAGCGGTTCAGGCTAAGACCATAATATTGATAACCGGACCCCTTTCCTTGCAGACTGATATACGGCGTACTTCCACCACCATTCAGGCTCAACCGCAACTTCAAAGGAAGCGTGTGCTGGATACCCCCGTAGAAAGAGCCATTCCATCCATAGTTGTGCAATCCCTGCGCCTCACTTTTCATATCTGTATAACTTCCGCGTCCGTTCACATAAATACGTGTTTTCGGAGAAGCATTCCAGTTCAGATAAAGGGAAAGGCCGGTATTCCGGTTCTTGCCTATATTATCATAGGTGCTGTATAAAGCCCCGTGCGGTGCTATATGACCGCCGCCAAAGTCTTCCCCGTCCTCGGCAGTAATCAAACGGCTGATTCTCTCGATTCCATTATTATTAAAGGAGTGACGCAATGAGACATTCACGTTAAACTTAGCACTGAAACTGCTGTAAGCCACATCGAACGCATGACTTTTCTCACTCTTCAAATCCGGATTACCCTGACTGATAAACATCGGGTTCTGATCGTCAAAATAAGGGTTCAGGTTCCAGATACCCGGACGCCAGATACGCATATTATAACCGGCACGTATGTTCTGCGTTTTGCCGATCTTCATCCCCAAAGAGACGGAAGGCACCAAGTCACTGAAATTGGTATGGAAATTCTCTCCCGGACCGACAATATATTTCACCCGTTGTATGGTCTGTTCGTAGCGGAGTCCCGGTTTGAAAGTAAAGTCCTTATATCTCAACGTATATCCGGCATAGGCGGACAGGATATGGTTCAAATGACGGTAATCGCTGCTGCGGTCCTCGTTGTATGCATAATCATTGCTGCCTCCTGCTGCCTCGTAAAACTTATTATCACTGGAGTTCCGCCGGAAGATATACTTCACGCCGGTTTCAATCGTATGCAATTTGCCGATCGGTGTCGTATAATCCACCTGAAAGGTCTGTTCCATAGTATTCGTCTTACCATCCGAATGGTAATTGTACAACTTCAGATTTTCTATCAGTTCATCTTTTCTTTCATCCGGAAGAATATCGAGATAAGTGCTATAAGAATCACTCGTCTGAGGTTGTGTGTTCACCTTATAAGAAAGCGTAATCATCCGTTGCTTGTTCTTCTTGGAAGTACGCTGATAATCAACGTTTCCATTTATGGAGAACCACGAACTTTTTCCATGATTGTCCGTCCGGTAGCTATAAGCAACATCCTCGTAATTTGCTCCGTACATCACGGTACTACCGTCGCTGTTACTCTTATTACTGCTGCCATACATCCCGAAAGCCACCGTCAGCAACCGTAACGTATCAATCTCGTAACTCGCCTCAAGATTCCCGTACTGGAAATTCCCCTTTGACTTGGAACTGCTGCCGGACTCAAGATATTTCTCCGTATCCGACTCAAAGTTCTCACGATAACTGTCCGAATAGCCGCGCGGGCTGTTATTATAATTAAAGTTATAATTGGCGGAAAGAGTTAGTTTCCCCTGTTTCACCATTGCATAAGCACCGGTACCTGCCCCGTTATTGTTCGCGCTTCCACGGAAAGTAGCCGTATATCCTTCAAATCCGCTGCCCACTGTCACGATATTCAGGATACCGCCCACTCCTTCCGCATCATATTTAGCTCCCGGTGAAGTGATAACCTCAATATATTTAATCGAATTGGCAGGCATACTTTTCAACACTTCCTTCGGGTTATTGCTCATCATGTTATTGGGTTTTCCGTTCACGTGTACCTTGAAACTGCTGCTTCCGTTCACCTGTATATTATCTTCCCCGTCCACCGTCACCAAAGGAACTTTACGCAACATTTCCAATATACTGTTGGACTTGGAATCGGGATCATCCTCAATATTATACTCTATCTTATCGACATCTACCTTTACCAGAGGCTTTTGTGCCACGACTTCCACCCCTTTCAGCTCATTGTTGGCTTCCGCCGAGAGCATTGTCCCCAAATCAACCACCTTAGTTGACGATTTCAACGTAAATTCCTTCACCACAGGCGCTTTACCTATCGAAGAAATACTGATTACATAATCTCCTGCCGGCACATTCAGCTTCTCCTGAAATTTACCGTTCGCACCGGTCACCGCCATTTTCAGCGCTTTCTCCGGAGCATTTTTCTTTGTAATTCTGATTGTAGCATACGGTTCCCCTTCCTGCGTCAAAGAATCCAGAAGCACACCTTTGATTGTATAAGAAGGAGCCACGGATTTTTGCGCCCACCCCGCCACAGATGTAGTGAACACGAATAGTAATAGTAGCAACAGTCTGTGTTTCATAACTAGAATGATTTAGTTCTTATTTTATTAGACGTGCAACATTTCGGAATGTTGCAAATTTGGGGGATAAAAGTAGGTGGTTTCCCAACAGTTACGAAACATTCGGAGTTAAGAAAGTAAAAAGAATAGATAAAAAATATTATACGCTCTATTTATTTCAGCCCCGTCCAATGCTTCACGCCTGACAACAACTGCTTCAAATTGTTCCATAATCTATCTACCCAACTGATATGAAAAAGCTTTTCGTATTTCGTAAGCACCTTCGCACAGTCCTGCATCCGTTCGCCTTGTCTTCTCATGGCTATCTGTATCTCATTCATTCGAGCGATTTTTTCCCTCTGCAACAGCAGTTCCTTATCCTGAGCACCTATAATTTCGGCATACAAAAGACAAATCTTTGTTTTTTGCATACACAGTTCTTCTAATGTATCAATATATTCCGCCATAACCCGATCCTTACCTCGACGCAAAAAATCGTCCATACCTTCTTCGTCAACTGCAGGCGGTTCCTTAGTGTACGCTACCGGAAATCTATTCATTTCTATCCAAAGCCAGATCACCTCTTCGTTAATCCCATACTTAAACGCTGCTTTTTCTATGCTAATCCATTTCGGCATAATGCTCTTTTTTAATGTGTTCCACAATAAAAAGTAAATGTTATTTTGTTTATGTGGGACAACACGCATCCACGTTTTTTGCATTTCGGACGAGTAAGGAGTGGTTAGGTTAGACTTTTCTGGGGTAATGTATAACCGACCGGATACAAAAAAGACGTGAATGCTGTTGTACCATTATCTTTACCCTAGGCCTAGCGAACCTTTTCACGAGACAATGATAACAACAGACATCCACGCCAATCGTTTATATATAACACATCTCCTAACGGATATGTTGATACAAGCCGTTCACGTGGAATATCTGTTGTATCATCTCTCCGTGAATAGAAACTGCTAGATTTCGGGTAAGAGAGATAATACGTCATATTCCATTTAAAATAATAACCGCTTTCCACCGTTTCATCACGCCGATGAGCAGAAAGCGTATGACAAAGATATATGTTTATTTTGAAATACAGTAGAAATATGGAAATAAATACAAGAAATTCCGTATATTCCAACTACTCTCTACAAAGGGAAAAATGCAAATTCTCTTTCAACCTATCACCACCCTTCTGAAACCCTTTACAGATCGTACTTACAGAACGGTGATAGGTTGTCAGTAACCTATCACCTTACCTATCACCTATCACCGCCCAATTTGATAAACGCCTCTTGTAAACAAGAGTACCACTCAGAGGTAACTTCCGTTTCATGCCTTGTTACAATTTGTTTCAAGGCGAAGAAACTTTAGTTTCAAGCTGCCGGAACTAAAGTTTCAAGCTATTGAAACCAGAGTTTCAAGGTGCAGAAACTAAAGTTTCTCACCGATGAAACCGATCGTTTCCCCGTATGGAACAGGCAGCAAAAAGGCATATAAAACTTAACCAAGTTTTAGTGATAAATAAATACGAAAGAGTTTGCCCGACCGGATTATAAAGCCTACCTTTATCAGCCTTTAATAAAAAAGGAATAAATAATAAACACACTTGACATGAAACTTACTTTGATGCGGGACAACAGCGGGACATTAACCATGCGAACGCTAGATATTACCCTACAAATAGAAGCGATGAAGCATGAAACGAAAGCCCGCCCGATCAGTAATCTACGGACAAGCATACGTCACGCATCACCGGACTGCAAACTAGAAGAAGCGCAAAAACTGACGAAAGTCATCCCTGCCGCCAACTTCCGCAAAACAACCAACGGAACACAAATGACCGCATACAACGGCATCGTGCAAATAGAAGTAAACCACCTGGCAAACAGGACGGAAGTAAACCGTGTGAAACAGGAAGCGGCAGAACTCACTCAAACCCTCGCAGCCTTCATGGGTTCCAGCGGACACTCCGTAAAAATATGGCTGCGTTTCACACGCCCGGACAAATCACTACCCAAAAGCCGGGAAGAAGCGGAAATATTCCAAGCTCACGCTTACAGAAAAGCCGTCGGCCTGTGTCAACCGGCACTCTCCTATGCCATCGAACTTAAAAAACCGACATTGGATCAATTCTGCCGGCAAACCTACGATCCGGAACTTTATTACAATCCCGACTCTACCGCCATTTATATGCGCCAACCATTAGAAATGCCGTCGGACACCACCTACAAAGAAACCGTGCAAGCGGAAAACTCCCCATTCAAACGGCTGATTCCGGGATACGACAGTTTCGACACCTTATCCGCCCTCTTCGAGGTCGCCCTGAATAAGGCTTACCGTTCATTAAGCGAACTTCATCCCAACGTGCATCTCCATTCGGACGATGACCTCAAGCCTCTCTTAGTGCAACTTGCGGAAAACTGCTTTCAGTCAGGCATACCGGAAGAGGAAACCGCCCGTTGGGCCATTGCACACTTCTACACCCAAAAGAAGGAATTCCTGATCCGCCAAACCGTACAAAATGTATACCTGAACGCCAAAGGTTTCGGAAAAAAATCCCCCTTATCAGCCGAACAGGAACTGGAACTCCGGACAGAAGAATTTATGCAACGCCGATACGAGTTTCGTTACAACACGATGACAACCGTCACCGAATATCGCGAACGAAACACGTTCTGTTTTTGCTTCCGTCCGGTCACCAACCGCACGCGCAACAGCATCGCCATGAACGCACGACTCGAAGGACTCAACCTTTGGGACAGGGATGTTGCCCGTTATCTGGACTCCGACCGTATTCCGGTTTTCAACCCTATCGAAGATTTCCTTTTCGGCGTGGATATCCGTTGGGACGGTCGCGACCGCATCCGCGAGCTTGCTTCCCGTGTTCCTTGCAACAACATCCACTGGCCTGATCTGTTTTATCGCTGGTTCCTGAATATGGTGGCTCATTGGCGCCACACTGACCGCAACTACGCAAATTGCACGGTACCGTTGTTAGTCGGTCCGCAAGCTTACCGGAAATCCACTTTCTGCCGGAATCTGCTACCGACCGAATTGCAACCCTACTACACCGACCGCATTGACTTCAGCAACAAAAGGGATGCCGAACTATCTCTCAACCGTTTCGCACTCATCAACATGGACGAGTTCGACCAAAACAGGGAGAGTCAACAGGCTTTCCTGAAACATATCATTCAAAAACCGGTAGTCAACACCCGCCGTCCTCACGGTGTAGCGACACAGGAGTTGCGCCGCTATGCCTCATTCATCGGCACGAGCAATCACAAGGATTTACTGACCGACACTTCCGGCAGCCGACGTTATATCGTCATCGCCGTAACCGGTCCGATCGATTGTTCTCCTATCGACTATGAACAACTTTACGCGCAAGCCATACACGATATTTACAAAGGAGAACGTTATTGGTTCAATGCCGAAGATGAAAAGGTTATGACCGAAAGCAATCAGGAGTTTCAAGTGATCCCCATTGCAGAGCAATTATTCCACCAATATTTCCGAGCTGCCCGGGAAGATGAGGAAGAATACGAGTTACTTCTCGCCATCGAGATACTGGAACAGGTGCAACATGATAGTAGAATCCGCGTTTCCAATTGCAACATTATCCAGTTTGGAAGAATATTGCAGAGGAATCAAGTGCCTTCCATACACGCCAAGCGCGGCAATGTCTATAAAGTTGTCCGAATCAAGCCGAAAAGAGCATAAATATACAATTATCGGTACGGTGACAGGTGAAGGATACGGTGATAGGTTAACGACAACCTATCACCGTTCTGTAAGTACGATCTGTAAAGGGTTTCAGAAGGGTGGTGATAGGTTGAAAGAGGAATTGGAAAAATCAATAGGAATTGCGAACAGTGCCCAACAGTCACTATTCTTCAGCAATGACCCAGTCTCCGATAGTTCTTGTCGTACTGTCGAAGTTGACTCCTATCTTTACAACACTTCGATGATCCGGCTGATAAGGTATAGCATATCCTTTACTGTTTATTTGTTCCAACGCTTCTTCCGGTGTACCATCTACCTTGAACTCAAAGACATAAATAGCATCATGTAATTTTACAACTACGTCAGCCCGTCCGATAGCACTTTTTACTTCCACATCCACGTATTGGCCCATCAAGCGGAATAAAAGATAGAAGATAGTCTGATAATGTTTTTCCTGCTTATTCTCCAGATCATTGGGAATCGAAGCGAAGAAAGCCCTTATTCTCTCCAGACATTCAACCAGTTTTCCGGCACGCAAGTCTTTGATAAAAGAAACCACATAAAACGTATTTTCACGTGCCGGCAAATGTACGTAGGCGGGCATAAGAGACTCGATAAATCCTTTCCGCACTTCTTTGTTGGGATAAGCCAAAGTATAAAGTTGGAATTCCGAATCGTAGCCCTTGATAGTAAGATAGCCACTTTGATAAAGCACAGGGAGAGGATCAGTGATAACACTTGTAGGAGCATCAAACTGTTCGGCAGTAGCCGTAGTCCCATCCAATTCGCGGATATCGAAATTACTCTGCTGCAATATGTTTATCAAGAAAGTAGGTGTTCCGGTAGAAAACCAGAAATTCTCATAGCTCTTTTGAGCAAATGCATTAAACAAACTAAATGGATTATAAACGTCTTCACACTTTTTGCTAAAATGATACCCGTCATACTGCTGTTTCAAGTGCAAACAGGCCTCCTCATAGGTTTCGCCATTAGCCTGTGCCATCATCTCAATATCTGCTTTCAGTTGCGTACGTAATTCCTGCTCGGTAATACCACAAATTGCGCTATAATCATCCCGCATGCTGATATTCTGCAAATTATTCAGTTCACTGAAAATACTCATTTGACTGAATTTACTGATTCCCGTCAAGAAAAGGAAACGAAGATATTCTCCTTGTGCCTTTAAAGGACTAAAGAATTTCCGCATTTCTTCACGTAATTCATTTTGCAGTTCCGGCAAATGGTTACTGTCTAATAAAGGTGCATCATATTCGTCAATAAGCACTACTACCTGCAAACCGGTTTGCTGGTATGCTCTTTTTATTATCCCAGAAAAACGGGCTGCATAGCCCTCCTCTTCCGGAGCGTTCCCATAAATTCGCTCCCACTCACAAAGTTGAAGATTCAAACGTTCGTTCAGATCAGCCATAGTGGTATATTTCGTCATGCTGAAATCTATGTGCAGCACCGGATAGACATTCCATTCTTTCTCCAAACGTTCCATTGCCAATCCTTGGAACAAGTCTTTTCTTCCCCGAAAATAAGCGTCCAAAGTGGAAACCAGCAAACTTTTCCCGAAGCGGCGGGGACGACTTAAAAAATAAACCTTATTGGTATTAGCCAACCGATATATCAACTCCGTCTTGTCAACGTATACGTTGTTATTATTACGCAAGTCTTCAAAATTCTGTATCCCTATCGGGTATATTCTAAAAGTATTATTCATAATGCCTATCCTCTCTAAAATGAAATATAGACAAATATAGGTATTAAAAGACAAACATCAAACAGTACTATACATTTTCTCAAATCTTATCGGCATTTACAACCATAAGACAGAAAGGACACCCGACTATTATCTCATAACAATACCCGAACCATTGCTATTATTTTACATAAGCACACATTTATATTCCTACAGAGTTGTAAAAAGCAGTTGTTCTTTTTAGTATTATTACAAACCTTCCTATTTATTTTTTATTTTTTATTAACCCCTACATACTGTTACACTCCTTAACAGTATCAACTTGTAAAGCTGTAACTCAAATTTAACCTTATTGTAACACAAAAATAGTGGCACAAAGCTTTGTTAGTTTCGTAAAATAAAATATCTTTGTTTGCTAATTACTTAAATCGAAACGTATGATAACAAACAATTCACAAGAAATATTAACTATTTATTTAAAAACGCTAATGAAAAATCTAACTTTTCTCAAACTGTTCGTTACGACGATGTTTGTAATGGCTACAGCATTATTTGCAGGTTGCGTTGACGATAACGACGACACTGAAGCTCCACGTTTGGAGGTTTCTCCAAAAACGTTAGTATTTGATACCGACGGAACCCCGGTAGAGGGAAGTCAATCTTATTTTGAAATTTCAGCAAACCGCCACTGGACAGCAACTGTACTGGACGATAAAACCTGGGTGACACTTTCCAAAATGGAAGGTGACGGTTCTGACAAAGTTCAGGTAAGTATCCCCGAAGGTATTACAGACGAAGCGAAAGTCCTGATTCAGATTTCTAACAAGGTAGGAGTGCTGATGAAAGAGGAAGTTACGATTAGAAGCGGAAA
>USPQ01000100.1 GCA_900556625.1 uncultured Bacteroides sp.
CTCGTAATAGCGGGCACAAAGATACGGCTTTTCTTTTGATTGACAAACATTTCGCTATTTTTTTACGAATATCGTTTAGGGTAGCGGAATAGGATGGCTAGCAATGCGCAGGCTCCCATTGTAAAAGGATAATAGAGATTACCGATGATACTGATAGGGGAAATATTGGCAAGTCCTGCAGCTATCAACATTTGAGCACCGTATGGAATAATGCCCTGTATCAGGCAGGAGAAGGTGTCGAGAATACTGGCGGTCTTCCTCCGGTCGAGATGGAATTTCCGGGCGATATCTCTTGCTATCGGTCCTGTTGTTATGATGGCAATAGTATTGTTGGCGGTACACAGATTGGCGATACTTACCAAAGCGGCAATGCTTAGTTCCGCACCCCGCTTGCCGTTGACGTGGCGGGTAAGTTTCCGGATAATAAAATCAATGCCTCCATTGTAGCGGATTGTTTCCAACATTCCTCCTGCCAGTAGGGTGATGATGATTAATTCTCCCATTCCCGTTATTCCTGTTCCCATAGCTCCGAACCAGTCGAATATTCCGAAACTTCCGGTGGCAATGCCGATAATGCCACTTGTCAGGATACCTATAATTAATACAAGCATCACATTCATTCCGGCAACGGCTGTTCCTAATACTATTATATAAGGTATCACTTTTATCCATTCGATCGTTTGGATCTGAGTGGGGGCGGTGATGGATAATCCTTGAAAGATATAAATGCCCAATACGATGATGGCTGCCGGGACAACGATCATGGAGTTTATCCGGAACTTGTCACGCATGACGCATTCCTGTGTTTTCGTAGATGCGATAGTAGTGTCGGATATAAATGATAGGTTATCTCCGAAGAAAGAACCGCCGACTACCACTGCCACCATGAAAGGAAGCGCTATTTCCGTTTTTTCTGCTAGCCCCACAGCTACAGGGGTGAGGGCTACGATAGTACCCACGCTAGTTCCGATAGACAGGGAGATAAAACAAGCTGCAATAAATATACCGGCTAGCAGCAGGTTATCCGGAAGAATATGTAATGTCAGATTGACGGTGGCGTCAATCGCTCCCATCTGTTTGGCACTGTGTGCAAAGGCTCCGGCAAGAATAAATATCCATATCATCAGTAGGATATTCTTGTTAGTGGCTCCTACGGAAAACTGGTAAATACGTTGATCGAGCTTCAATCCTTTGGTGATAGCGATTGCATAGCAGGAGGAGACCAGAAAGGCCACTGTAATAGGCACTTTATAAAAGTCGTTGACCAGGATAGATGTTACCAAATAGAGGCATAAGAATACAAGCAAAGGACTTAATGCCCACCAACTTCCCGTCCGGTCTTTATGTTTTTTTTCTTCAGTCATAAATTAATATTGCAGTATTTATTTGAGCTGCAAAGATAGTAATGAAACATATAAGTACGATAAAAGGCTCAATATTTCATCTCTTCTTTTTCTGTTTCATCCCTGCCTTTTCCGTCTCAGAAACTTTAAAACGGCTGCTTTTTCTTTTTTCGTCTATTTTCGTGTCGTTGATAACATAATTTATTTTTAGAACAGAATGACAACGACTAGATTCTCATTATGTATTTTTTGCCTTTGCCTGTTTGCTTCCTGTGGAAGAGGAGAACAAAAGGCGGATGAACCGATACGGGTGAAAGTGGCAGAGGCGGAAACTTTGGTTCCTTCTTCGGAACGCGAGTTTTCGTTTATTTCAAAACCTTTTAAAGAGACGGAGCTTTCTTTCAGAGTTGGCGGACCGATTGACCGTTTTGAAGTATATGCCGGGAATTTTTATCATCGTGGAGATATCATTGCAGAAATAGATTCCCGTGATTTCCGTATCCGAAAAGAACGCGCGGAAGCTGTTTACAATCAGGCGAAAGCAGAGTTTGAACGGGTAAAGGCGCTGTATGAAAAAGATAACCTATCGGCCAGTGCTTATGAAAAAGCGCGTGCTGACTACACTTCAGCCAAGACAGCTTTTGAGACGGCGACGAATGAATTGGACGATACCCGGTTGATTGCTCCTTTCGATGGATATGTAGGAGAAGTCTATATCGAGAAGTTTCAGGATGTAAAAGCTACTCAGCCGGTGGTGTCTTTTATTGATATTACCCAACTGAAAATAGAAGCCTATGTCACACAGGACATAGCGCTTCAGGCAGAAAAAATAAAGGAAGTGGGTGTCCGTTTTGATGTCTGTACAGAGGAAGTATATTCGGCAAAAGTAGTGGAGGTTTCCAAAAGCACTACCCGGAATAATCTGTCTTTCTTGCTGACGGCATTGCTACCGAATAAACAGGGAAAATGGCCTGCCGGTATTTCGGGAAAGATGTTGTTAGACTTTCCGGCTTCTTCATCTGTCGCAATGGTGACTGTACCTCAAACTGCCCTTAGTTACCGGCCTACTGAAGGGGATTATGTCTGGACAGTGGACAATGCTACGAGAAAAGTATCAAAGAAGAAGGTGATATTGGGTGAGTTACTCCCGAATGGAAAAGTCGAAGTAAAAGGTGGATTGCAGGCGGGAGAAACGGTGGCTGTCAGCAAACTGCGTTTCCTGTCGGAAGGGACTCCGGTAGAAATAATGAATCGGGAAATGCCGGTAACTGCTCAAAAGTAAGAGGAAAGTATGAAACTCGTTAAATATTTCTTGCAGAAGAAGTCGGTGACTATTCTGCTATTGCTACTGGTATTGGGGGGTGGACTGTTCTCCTATGTTAAGATGGGAAAGCTGGAAGATGCTCCGTTTACTATCAAACAAGCATTGGTGCTGACGCCTTATCCGGGGGCTTCGCCTTCCGAAGTTCAATCACAGGTGACGGATGTATTGGAGGAATCTATACAGTCATTGGGGGAACTGTATTATCTTAAAACTGAAAATCGTGCGGGACTTTCTAAAATAACAGTCTATGTAAAGAAAGAAATCCGTGCGGACGAGATGCAACAACTTTGGGACAAACTGCGTCGAAAAGTCAATGATGTGCAATCTAAATTGCCTGCCGGTGCAGGTCCGTCGGTGGTAAACGATGATTTTGGCGATGTGCTGGGAGTCTTTTACGGACTGACCGGAGAAGGATACTCATATCGGGAACTCGAAGATCAGGCGAAACTGATTAAAAATGAGGTGCTGAAGGTGAAAGACGTTGCAAAAGTGGAAATCTACGGCGTGCAATCTCCTACGATTGATGTAATCCTCAGTCCCTCCGTCATGGCGAGAAGTGGTATTACTACGGCTGATATTTCCCGTGCCTTTGAAGCTCAGAACCGGGTGGTGGATGCCGGAGGTATCGACACGGAAGTCAACAGAATACGTATCGAGTCTACCGGAAACTTCTATTCGTTGGATGATATTCGGAATTTGACTATTGTATCCCGTACAGGAGAACATTTCCGATTGGCGGATATTGCTGAAATAAAAGAAAGTTATCAGACTCCGCCTAGCAATAAAATGCGGATTGACGGAAAACCGGCGATAGGAATTGCTATTTCCACTGTACCCACAGGCAATGTAGTCGATATGGCAGATGCGGTCAAAGTGGAGATAAAACAATTTTCGGAGACAATGCCCGAAGGTTTTGAGTTGCAGTCAATTTATGATCAAGGATATGAATCCGCTGTAGCGAATAAGGGATTTATCTTGAATCTGATTGTTTCCGTAGTGACGGTCGTTGCTATCCTGTTGTTCTTTATAGGGGTCAAAAATGGTATTCTGATTGGTAGCGGATTAGTGTTTTCTATCTTTGCCACATTGATAGTCATGCTGGTGCAAGGAATAGCTTTGCAGCGTATGTCATTGGCGGCTATCATCATTGCTATGGGAATGTTGGTGGACAATGCTATCGTAGTTTCCGATTCGGCATTGGTCAATATGCAGCGTGGAATGCGTAAACGGATAGCTATATTGAGAGCCTGTTCTTCGACTGCATTGCCGCTACTGGCAGCTACTGTGATTGCGATTCTGACTTTTTTACCAATATATTATTCGCCGCATATTACCGGCGAGTTATTGTCATCCTTAGTTGTAGTTATCGGCGTTTCGCTGATGTTCAGTTGGGTCTTTGCGCTGACACAAACACCTTTCTTTATTCAGGAGTTTGTTCGTCGGCCAAGACCCGACGAACTAAAGACGGCACTTTTTTCAGGTAAATATTACGATAAGTTCCGCTCTTCTTTGGGATGGGTAATTCATCACAGGTATGCTACTGTAGGATGTATGGTTATATTGTTGGTGTTGTCCGCCTGGAGTTTTAAATTTATCCCGAAAGTATTTGTGCCGGCATTGGATAAACAATATTTCACGCTTGATATGTGGTTGCCCGAAGGGACACAGATAGAAGAAACGGATAAAATGGCGACAGAGATGGCGGACTTTATTCGCGGACAAGAAGAAGCGGAAATGGTATCTACCTATATAGGGAGGACACCTCCGCGTTATTACTTGTCTAATGTGGCTTTCGGACCTCAATCCAATTATGCGCAGATATTAGTGAAGTGCAAGACTTCGAAACTTTCCCGCCAATTACAAGCACGCTTACAAGATTCAATTTCGATCAAGTATCCCGAACCTCTGATTAAAGTGAATAATTTTGAATTGAGTCCATTGACGGAAGCGGTTATTGAAGCTCGTTTTCTCGGACCAGACCCGGCCGTACTCGATTCGCTGGTAGGTCAGGCGATAGAGGTGATGCGACGGAATCCTAAAGTAGCGGATGCGCGAAATGAGTGGGGAAATATGGCAATGGTTATCCGTCCGGTTTATGATCCGGTGAAAGCCGGAGCTTTGGGGATTACGAAAGCGGCTATGATGGAGTCAGTGAAATCTATTAATGACGGCTTGCCTGTAGGCATTTATCGGGATGATGAGAAGAAAGTTCCCGTACTTCTGAAATCGGGTAATGTGAACATCACCGATGTACATTCCTTAGGCGACTTCTCTATCTGGAACGGTGAAAGGTCGGCTCCGCTTTCACAAGTGACGGAACGTATAGAAACGACTTGGGAATTTCCACAGATACGGACTTACAACCGTCAGCTTTCGATGGCTGCCATGTGTGGCGTGAAGCCGGGACATACAATGGCGGAAGTACACGGAGAAATCAGGGAAGAGATTGAGAAAATGCAACTCCCTGAGGGATATACTTTCTTCTGGGATGCGCAATATAAGGACCAGGGAGAAGCGATGCAGGCCATTGCTAAATATTTCCCGTTGGCATTCCTTGCACTGGTGCTTATTCTGGTTGCTTTGTTCGGCAATTTCCGTGAACCGATTATTATCATCTGCATCTTGCCGCTGTCGCTCATTGGTATTGCTGTGGGGATGTTGCTGACGGGATTTGACTTCGGTTTCTTTCCGATAGCCGGCTGGCTGGGACTTCTCGGAATGATTATAAAGAATGTGATTGTACTGATTGACGAAATAAATGTGCAACATCGGAGTGGTATTGATCTATATACTTCTATTGTTGAGGCTACGGTTTCCCGAACCCGTCCGGTATTGATGGCGGCTACGACGACGATTTTTGGTATGGTACCGCTGTTGTTTGATGTCGCATTCGGCGGTATGGCTGCCACTATTATCTTCGGACTTACATTTGCTACGGGACTGACTTTGTTTGTCACCCCTGCATTGTATGCTATGTTCTACAAAGTAAAAGGAAAATAAAAATGAAAAAGAGAATATTTTATCCGTTATTCTGCTGTTGCGCTTTTCTGTCTTTACCTCTTATGGCGCAACAAAGTCCCTTGTTGGAGAAATACCGGATGATGGCATTGGATTATAATCATGATTTGAAAGCGGCTGAAAAGAATATTGCCGCTAGTGTGGAGATAGAGAAATCGGCAAAAGCGGATTTGAAACCCAAACTTTCGGGAGCTGCGAACTTTCAATATACAGGCAACCCGTTGGAGTTGACTTTGGATGCCCCTTCTATCGGATTGTCGAAGACGGTGGAAGGAAAGCAATTGAATTATGGAGGCTCTCTTTCTCTTTTGCAACCGATTTATACGGGCGGACGTGTATTGGAGTCTATCCGTATGGCGAAACATCAACAATCATTGGCAAGCAATCAGGCGGAGGTACTGAATGACGCAGTCTGTTATCAGACGGATATGCAATATTGGAGTGCTGTAGCGCGACAGGAGGTTGTATCTGTTGCCGAAGATTTTCGTAATTCGATAGCAGCTTTGGTAAAGACCATCAAAGAAAGGGTGGAAGTGGGGCTTGTAGATCCGCAGGATTTATTAATGGCGGAGGTGAAACTGAATGAAGCGGAGTATCAATTGCTACAGGCGCAAAGTAACTTCGAGACAGGTAGAATGGCACTGAACTCTATGATCGGAGTCCGATTGGAAAATGCGACGGAACTGGATGATCAGATACCGATGGTCGTTATTGAAGATTCTGTCTGGTTGTCTACAGGTGCGGAACGTCCTGAAATCCGGATGGCCTATGACCGGATCCGTATAGCGGAGAGTACGAAGAAACTGAATGATTCACAGTTTAAGCCGCAGTTTTATGTGGGAATAGATGGTAGCTATTCTTCTCCCGGCTATAATTTCAAGAAAGATTTAGACCCCAATTACGCTGTTTATGCTAAAGTGTCCGTCCCTATCTTCGAATGGGGAAAGCGGAAAAGTGAGAAGCGTGCGTCGTCCTTTCGTGTCGGTATGGCAGAAGATAATCTGAATAAGGTGATGGATCAGGTTGAACTGGAGATAGGTGTAGCACGGAAAGCTTTGTCGCAAGCTATCGAGCGTGTTCGCTTGAGTGAAAGTTCATTGGCAAAAGCAGAGGAAAATGAAGCGAAAGCTGTGGAACGCTATAATGAGGGTAAGGTGTCTGTGGTGGAAGTAATTGATGCGCAGACTTACCGGCAAACCTCGCAGGTAAACTATGTGCAGGCCAAAGCTGCCGCTCAGGGACATTATTCGGAATTAATAAAAGCTCTTCATGGCTATGATTATCGGTAAAAAACAGTAACTTTGTATGAAAAGAACTGCCAATATTATGAATGTGAAGTTTAATACCTTATTCTATACCGCATTATTTTCAGGATTGGGAGTGTTCTCTTTTCTGTTGCTGATCAATTATGCCGCCTTTCCCGATAAGGTTGCCGATATTTTTCATTCTGTCGGTACATTGGCTTTCTTTGTGCTGGCATTCAACGTGTTGGGATATGCGACGATGCGGTTGAGTACGTGGGTGGATAATCAGTATGCACTGAATCTGCATCGTCGCTGGAAATTGATATCTGTCTATGTCGTTGTGATGGGGATGTTCTTCCTGTTGAATTACGGTTTGCTGGTAACAGCCAAACTGCTGGCCGGAGCTTCCCATCCGTTCATGTTTCCCAATGGAGGGTGGCGGATTCTGATTACGGTATGGCTGGTGGAACTGGTCATTCTAGGTTTGCTGTTGGCCAACCGTTCCATACGGAATGCCTTGAAACTGCAACAGGAAGCGGCTGCCTTACAAAAAGAAAATAATACGGCACGTTACACAGCCTTACAGAATCAGTTGAATCCTCATTTTCTGTTTAACAGTCTGAATACATTGATTTCTGAAATTCGTTACAATCCCGCTAATGCGGAATTGTTCACCCAACATCTTTCCGACGTATACCGTTATACGCTCCAATGCCAAAACCAACGGCTGACAACCTTACGGGAGGAGTTGGACTTTTTGAATTCTTATGTCTTTCTACATCGGGTGCGGTTGGGGGATTGTATTTATATTGATAATCGTATTCCGGAGTCTTGTCTGGGATGCCAACTTCCACCACTGACTATACAGCTGCTCGCTGAAAATGTGATAAAACATAATGTTATCCACATGGGAAAGCCGATGACGATTAAACTTATCTATATGGAAAAGGAAAAAGAGCTGGTTGTTAGAAACCGGATACAGGCGAAAAAAAGTGCAACAGCTTTCGGTACGGGATTGAAGAATCTTTCTGTCCGGTATAAATTGTTGTGCGGTCGTGATATTGTGATAGAAAATGATTCGCAAGAGTTTACTGTAAAAATACCTTTGCTCTATGAATAAGATTAAAGCTGCTATAATAGAGGATGAAATTCCGGCTGCCCGTCTGCTTCGCGACACTTTATTGTCTCTGCGTCCTGGTTGGGACGTAGAGTTACTTCCGGGTAATATAGAGGAAGCGGTAGAGTGGTTTGCCCAGCATCCCCATCCGGACATTCTTTTTCTGGATATTCAGTTGACGGATGGCAACTCGTTTCTCTTTATTGAACAAGCCCATCCGGAAAGCATGATTGTGTTTACTACTGCCTATGATGAATATGCCGTACGCGCTTTTACGGTCAACAGCATTGATTATCTTCTAAAACCAATTCATGAAGAACGTCTGTTGCAGGCTATCCGACGTTTTGAGGGACTGACTAAGAAAAATATTCATGATTTCAATTCGGAAAGCCGGATGATGGAAGTTTTGCAGCAGCTTTCTGTTGCACAGGAAGCTTTATCGTCGGTGCATAAAAAGTATCGTACGCGGTTTCTGATTTCCAGTGGAGAGAAACTTCTGACTTTGCAGGTTAGTGACATTGCTTATTTTTATTCGGAGAATAAGTATACCTTTGCGGTGACACATAAGAACCGGGAATTTCTTATTGATTTGGCTTTGGATAGATTGTGCGAGCAATTGGATCCCGACCGTTTTTTTCGTACGAATCGTCAGACTCTTGTCTGTATTGATGCAATTCAACGTATTGAATCCTATTTTTTAGGGAAAGCAATCGTACACGTATTGCCTCCCTTCAAAGATAAAATTATTGTCAGTAAGGATAAGATGGCTTCTTTCAGGATGTGGCTGAATTATTAGAAGTTTACCTTACAGTAAGACAATGCGTTTCTGCATGATGTCTTTTAGCTGCGTCTTCAATAAGTTGGCATTGATGGGTTTAGGCATATAACCGTCAAAGCCGTTTTCCATTACCCTCTGTTCATCTGAGGCAAAAGCAAAGGCAGTAATGGCGATGATAGGTACTTTGGCCGAATATTTGCGGATTGTACTCCTTGAATAGGTTTACAGCCTCTTGTCCATCCCATGCGTGTATCAAGCGGTCATCGTATTTCAAAATAGACTCAAACAGTTTATAATCGCTTTCGTTATCTTCGGCTACCAGGATAATCAGTTTGTCTTTTTCTATCTCAATGGTCTGGATTTCTTTTTGGGGAGCTTTTTCTATTATGTTACTCGCTTCTTTATAAGGTAATGTAAACCAGAATGTAGAACCCGAATCGGATGCTGCCTTCGGTTGTGAATTTGATTGCATTTGTTACAAAATTGATAATCAATTGGGATAGTCTGTTTTTCTCTATATATGCGCAACAAGGTTGTTCGGGAGCGATGAACTCCAGTTTTACCTTGTCCGATTTTAGTTTCAGTTGGCAGCTGTTTTTTAAATCACTCATTAAATCGTTAATCTCTACATTGGAATAATTAAAGTCCAATGTCCCGGCTTCTATTTTTGATAAGTCTAAAATATCACTTATAAGTTGTAATAACAAGGTGTTATTATTCTCAATGATACTTACATATTCTTGTTTTTCCTCTTCCTCCTCGGTAGAAGCCAATATGCCGGAGAAGCCGACAATGGCATTGAGTGGAGTATGTATCTCATGACTCATGTTTGCCAGAAAAGCAGATTTCAGACGATTTGATTCTTCGGCACGGTTTTTGCATTAACCAATTCCTACTCCATCTTTTTTCGTTCGGTGATGACTAATGAAGAACCTACTAAGGTCAATGGAGTGCTATTCTCATCTCTAGTCTCAACTGCCGCCTGAGCTTCTACCCAGTCTATTCTGTGAAGACCTTTGTGAGGGTTGACGATACGATATTCTTCTTTTACTTTGTCCGAACGACCTTCTATCAAATCTTTGTAAGCCTGCTCTACCCGTGTACGGTCTTCTTTGAATATTTTGGCGAAATATTGATTATAGGGCACTGCCAATTGTTCTTCAGCTACGTCTTTCCCGGATGCGTTAAGCTCTATCGGCTTATTTATATCGCATAAAATAGTGTGGCTCTGTAAGTTCCATTTCCATGGTACGATATTAGCCACTTCGATCGACATGGAAAGTTTATTGTTGATTGTACTTAATTTTTGTTGTGCCTTGTGCAGTTCTGTGCTGTCCAGACAGAATACGTCAATGATATTGTTATGTTGTGTTCCTTTAAGTATTACACCATAAAACGTATTGCTTTTCTTAAAACACATAGCGAAAAAGTAAATTTGGGCAAAGCGTAGCGAATTGGCTGATAGAGCGTTCGTTACGCTTTGTTTTTCTATGGGGCAGAGCCAACGAAAT
>USPQ01000101.1 GCA_900556625.1 uncultured Bacteroides sp.
TCGGACTTTATTCGTTCATTATTTAAAAAACTTGCCAGGTTCCCTGCCACTTTAATTGGTATCTTCTTTTTCCATACAAAAATGAATCAAGCATACGGTTGAAAGGTATTGCCAAAAATTCTCCATCAAGATACTATCGTTATTTCTTTCTCTGCCTAATATTATTAATCTCATTGCTTATTATTACTTCGTTCTACTATAGTTACTCTTGCGTTCCACTATAGTTATCCGTAAGGGACACTATAGTTATTCTTGCGGAACACTATAGTGGAACGAAGTAACAGTAACTAACGAAGTAACTCCGAATAGGCAAGCAATTATAAAAAAATAGCTGAATGAATCATTTGCCATAATAGTACATTCTTACGCAGCTACATTCTGTATATAACCATGCAAAAAACAGCTTCTTCCACCCAAACTTTTTATCATACCTATATATTATCGGGAACTTCGACCTTTAACTAAAATTATTACGGAAAAATTTCTTTAATCAGGATTATCGTTGTAATTTTGTCGCGCTAAAAGATAAAACAAATTATCAACTTTTTAAATATATAGTATTATGTCAAAAGTAACCGTAGTAGGCGCAGGTAACGTAGGTGCTACATGTGCAAATGTACTTGCTTTTAATGAAGTAGCAGACGAAGTAGTAATGCTGGACGTTAAAGAAGGCGTTTCAGAAGGTAAAGCAATGGATATGATGCAGACAGCTCAATTGTTGGGTTTCGACACTACATTGGTAGGCTGCACGAACGACTATGCTCAAACTGCTAACTCTGACGTTGTTGTGATTACTTCAGGTATTCCTCGTAAACCGGGTATGACTCGTGAAGAACTGATCGGTGTTAATGCTGGTATCGTTAAGTCGGTAGCAGAAAACCTGTTGAAATATTCTCCTAACGCTATCATTGTAGTTATCTCTAACCCAATGGACACAATGACTTACTTGGCATTGAAAGCTCTAGGCTTGCCGAAGAACCGTGTTATCGGCATGGGTGGTGCACTGGATAGCTCTCGTTTCAAATATTTCTTGTCTCAAGCTATCGGTTGCAATGCTAACGAAGTAGAAGGTATGGTTATCGGTGGTCACGGTGATACTACCATGATTCCTTTGACTCGTTTCGCTACTTATAAAGGTATGCCTGTAGCTAACTTCATTTCTGCTGAAAAATTGGAAGAAGTTGCTGCCGCTACTATGGTAGGTGGTGCTACACTGACTAAGTTGCTGGGTACTTCTGCATGGTATGCACCGGGTGCAGCAGGAGCATTCGTCGTTGAATCTATCCTGCACGACCAAAAGAAAATGGTTCCTTGTTCAGTATTCCTGGAAGGCGAATACGGCGAATCTGATCTTTGCATCGGTGTTCCTGTTATCCTGGGCAAGAATGGCATCGAAAAGATCGTTGAACTGAACCTGAACGAAGACGAAAAAGCTAAGTTTGCTGCTAGCGCTAAAGCTGTTCACGGCACTAACGCTGCTTTGAAAGAAGTAGGTGCTCTTTAATCTAAAGATCCCCTTTAACTTTATATAAGCAAGAAAGTTCCTATTCTTTTAAAAGGTGTCTTCTTTGTAGAAAGACACATGGTAAGAATAGGAACTTTCTCTTTTTAGTTCTCCGCCGATTTCTTCACTGCCTTCATACAGTAATAGAACAACCAAAATGAATCTCGGTAATTGATTTCCAACATTTTCTGATTCATCGTTCCTCCTTTCAACAAAGCATGAAATGAATTAAAATCCTTCACTACCTCCTGTCCCACCGGATAGCGACGCAATATGTCCGGATGTTGTGTTGCCAGTACCAGCAACGCTTCTTCGTAATAACGGGGAAGCTTGACGCTAAAAGGCTTGTACAACAAACTGAATACCTTATAGAACTTATCCACATCTTTTGATATCAACAGCCCGCAAAGCAAATAATCCACAGCTTTCCGGTTTTCGGGATAACGGTCTACCATACGTGCCATATCCGAAAGAAAAGGATGCGCACCTATAAAAAACGGAGACGTATTCTTTCCACTGTTAATCTTATCTTCCACACCGGCTGACGCCAAGTATTCACCCAGCAACTGTGCCTGTTTCGTGTGGCAACTTGTATGCTTCATTACTTCTACATACTTGGCAAGCATTCGATTGCGACCTTGATGAACACAAGCGTCCACAATTGCTCTCATAGAACGAAAACTGTTCCCGTAGGGAGAAAGAATTCCTGCCTGGAAAGCATTATGAAGCAATTCGTTATCCAGTTCCAAAGCACGGAAGAACTGCATATTAAAATTACGACAGAATTGCTTGTCTACACGTTCATAAAAGAAACAGGCAGGTTCGGTCACTCCATAAGCAAACATCCGTTCCGGCAACTGTCCCTTTTCTGAAAGAGCCAACAAAGTCCAGCGCAACAAAGAAGAATTCTTTTTCGTCATTTCCGGAGTCACATTCTGTAAAATGGCATCCCAATTTCTATTCTCAGCAAGGTGGTCTATGCGAGAAATGAATTCCGTTTCCTTCTGCTTTTCATCGGTCACTTCACGGTAAACGATGAAACCCAACAGTAAACAAGGCACGATGTAAGTGAAAAAAGGAGAAGAAAAGAAATAACGTTCTCCCCATGCTACCGGAGCCTTTCTTCGGATCGTAAGCAACCATACAAGCAACGTTAACACAGCAGAAATGCTACACCACCACATCGAACGGACCAAAAGCACATCAGCAAACTGCCCGCTCATAAACCAGATAACCGGAATGAATGAAAGCCACAACAATCCTTTATTGCGCGTCAAACGGGCGATGATACAATCGGCTGAAAGCAACACAATAAGCACAAACAACATTTGCACCAAAGCTCCACTTGTACGGAACCGGAAGAATTGTAGGAGATAAGCCCCTACATATTGCGCCCAATCAGAAGGAAGGGAAAGTTGTATACCGGCAAAATCAGGCGTGAAAGAGAAAAAAGAGTTTCCTTCCAGTAACCAAAGATAATTAGGAAAGACAATATACCAAATCAGAAAAATTACCGGACAGACCAGTAATAAATGAAATAAAAATATCTTCTTCATAGCATCTTATTTTTGAGGGAAGAATAAAGCATTAAGCTGTTTCTGTGGCAATGTCACCTCCCCCTTAATAAATTCGGGAATATTATAGGACTTCGTACGTAACACATTATGTTCAACAGTAGACTGAGGGAGCAGGAAAGGTTTATGTATGTTTCCCTTTTCATCCATCCAAGCAATGAAAAGCCTTGTATAGCGGCCGTCTAGCCTACGGCTACTAAACAAAATCCAACGACCGTTCGACGACCAGGAATGATAGCTCTCAGTCTCGGCACTATTCAGAATTTCAACGTCCAGTTCCTCACCGTCAGATAGTCTCAGCATTTTCAAATCTGCCTCTTTGTGCCAAATAGGGAAAGTGGCACAAGCCGCTTTCGTGTACAGCAAATAATGTCCATCGGGAGACAAACGCGGAAAAGAGACACTGCCTCCATCGCGCTCCGCATTGTATATCGTATCAATTCGTTCGCCAAACGTTCCGGTTGCCTCATCAAAATCGACTTTGCAAAGGCTATAATGCAAATTTTGGTAATCTATTGGCATATTCTTAGGTAAAGCGCCACAATAATAGAGCGATTTCCCATCTGCCGACCAGGCAGGAAATGTCTCCCAATGCGCTTCGTCCATAAAGCGTTTATCCGTCAGTACCTTCTTGGTCTGAGTGTCATATAAAATCAAGTCAGACTGAAGATCATACACTTCCAGCGCCTTTTCACCTTCACTAAGAAAAGACTGACGGGTGAGATTGGAAGAAAACACGATATATCGTCCATTGGGATGCCACATCGGATAGGTTCCGCTTTTCTTGGGACCGGTTGTCTCCAACGGTAGTTTGCTCAATTCACCATCTTTCCATAAAGCAGTGCCACCACCTTCTCCCCTGACATGAAATATCATTTGTTGTGGAGAATAATTAGCGAAAGAATGACAGTTCATGCACTTACTTTTATCCGCACGATTAGTAGCAATCTCCTTTTCTTCGAACGAAGTGAGATTCCTCTGATAAATACCCAGCATATTCCAACCTTCATATCCCGGTTCTATCAGCCGATAAGCAATCCATTCGTCAATAGCATCCGATGCAACCCGAACCGTGAAAGGTTTATATCGTACCCCTTCAGGAGAAGACGAATTCCATACGGACACTGTGACTTCCAGATCTTTGTCCTTCAGTTTGTCTAACATTTCCTTCCACTTTTTCTTCGGGATACGAATCTCATGCTTACCCGTGACTGTCAGAAGATTGACACCTTCACCCGCAAAATCGGCACGTATTTCTTGTGCACCCTTCACTTCGAAATTTAAAGGCGCTATATTATAAGGTATAGCCGTAAACGTATAATCAGGAAAAACAGACGGATAACTGTTACTGACAGTTTGTGCCTCTTTTACATTTTCGCAGGATATAAACAATCCCACACTTATCGCTCCGATAAGCCATTTAATATTCATGATGTGTTGTATTATTGATTGCAGGTAACATTTTCTGCAAATATATATAAAACTGGAAACACAAACGAACAAACAAATAACAAATTAGCTGTTGGAAGAAAAATATTTCAAACAACAGCCCGTTATTAAAAAAAGCTAATTCATTTTGTGCTTTCAAAGAAAGCATATACTTTTGCATCGTTGTTTATGCAATTATTGTTCGTGATAACAAGTTCAAAAAAACAGACTACTTCAATAAACAAATTACATAAGAAGCGGGTTATTAAAATAGAAGTATCACCTTATTAATATGCAAGATGCGATGAAAAAGCTATTTCTTCTGACAATACTGCTAAGTATGACTTTTATAGTAAAAGGGCAAACTTTACTAAGCCTGGATAGTTGCCGCGCATTAGCCCTTGCCAACAATAAAGACTTGTTGATTAGCAATGAAAAGATAAATGCGGCCCACTATGAGAGAAAAGCAGCATTCACCAACTACCTGCCCAACTTCTCGGCAACCGGGACCTATATGAGAAACCAAAAAGAGTTTTCTCTATTAAATAAAGATCAGAAAGCTGCGCTTTCGGGATTAGGGACTAATCTGGCAGGTCCCATACAACAGGCTGCTACACAGATTGCAACAGCACATCCCGAACTTGCTCCATTAATATCTTCATTAAGCGGAGAACTCGGCGCCGTTTTACCTGCCCTCGATCAAGTAGGAAATTCATTAGTAGATGCCCTCCGTACAGATACAAGAAATGTATATGCCGGTGCTATCACACTGACCCAACCTCTCTATATGGGTGGTAAGATCCGCGCCTACAACAAAATAACAAAGTACGCCGAAGAGTTAGCCCAGCAGCAGCACCAAGGCGGTATGCAGGAAGTAATTATGAGTACTGACCAGGCTTACTGGCAGGTTATTTCGCTGGTAAACAAAAAGAAACTGGCGGAAGGATATCTGAAACTTCTGCAGCAACTGGACAGCGATGTGGAAAAGATGATTGCCGAAGGAGTAGCAACCAAAGCGGACGGTTTATCCGTACGGGTAAAAGTAAATGAAGCGGAAATGACACTAACGAAAGTGGAAGACGGATTAAGCCTTGCCCGAATGTTGTTATGTCAACTATGTGGCATTGATCTTAGCTCTCCCATTACGTTAGCGGACGAAGATATGGAAGATATTCCGTTACTCACAACAGATACTCATTTCGATATGTCTACCGCTTATGCAAATCGTCCGGAGATACGCAGTCTCGAACTGGCTACACAGATTTACAAGCAAAAAGTAAATGTAACCCGTGCCGAACATCTTCCTTCGATTGCACTAATGGGGAATTACATGGTCACCAATCCTTCTGTCTTCAATAGTTTCGAGAACAAATTCAAAGGAATGTGGAATGTGGGTGTCATGGTACAGATACCTATATGGCATTGGGGAGAAGGTATTTACAAAACCAGAGCCGCCAAATCAGAAGCACGTATCGCACAATACCAACTTCAAGACGCTAGAGAAAAAATAGAATTGCAAGTCAATCAAGCTGCATTCAAAGTAAATGAAGCAGGTAAAAAGCTGGTGATGTCTACCAAGAATATGGAAAAGGCGGAAGAAAATCTCCGTTACGCCACACTCGGCTTCAAAGAGGGAGTCATTGCCACCAGCAATGTTCTTGAAGCCCAGACAGCCTGGCTATCTGCCCAATCAGAAAAGATTGACGCTCAAATAGACGTAAAATTAACAGAAATCTATCTAAAGAAATCATTAGGAACTCTTAAATAACTCATATTATATGGCAACTACAAAATCACAAAACAGCAATATGCTGCTTGCATTCCTTACCCTGCTGGGAGTTATTGCAATCGTTGCAGTCGTTGGTTTTTTCATGCTTCGCAAAGGACCTGAGATTATCCAAGGACAGGCTGAAGTTACTGAATATCGTGTTTCAAGCAAAGTTCCGGGACGTATATTGGAATTTCGCGTGAAAGAAGGCCAACAAATAAATGCCGGTGACACACTGGCTATCCTGGAAGCGCCGGACGTAGTGGCCAAAATGGAACAGGCGCGTGCCGCGGAAGCTGCCGCACAAGCGCAGAATGAAAAAGCAATCAAGGGTGCCCGCCAGGAACAGATACAGGCTGCTTATGAAATGTGGCAAAAAGCACAGGCAGGAGTTACCATTGCCGAAAAATCATACAAGAGGGTGAAGAACCTTTATGAACAAGGAGTAATGCCCACACAAAAACTGGACGAAGTTACTGCACAGCGTGACGCCGCCATTGCCACTGAGAAAGCTGCGAAAGCACAATATACAATGGCTAAGAACGGAGCCGAACGTGAGGACAAAATGGCTGCGGAAGCACTGGTTAACCGGGCAAAAGGAGCTGTTGCCGAAGTTGAATCTTATATTAAGGAGACGTATCTGATCGCTCCTGCTTCGGGAGAAGTATCGGAGATATTTCCCAAAGTAGGCGAACTGGTAGGTACAGGCGCACCGATTATGAATATTGCCGAACTCAACGATATGTGGGTAACGTTCAACGTACGTGAAGACTTGCTCAAAAACCTGACTATGGGAACAGAATTTGAAGCTGTTGTACCTGCACTTGACAATAAAGCCATCAAACTGAAAGTATATTATCTGAAAGATTTAGGTACTTACGCTGCTTGGAAGGCAACCAAAACAACCGGCCAGTTCGACCTGAAAACATTCGAAGTGAAAGCCAGCCCTCTGGAGAAAATAGAAAATCTTCGTCCGGGTATGTCTGTCATCATTGATAAGTAACCATGAAAGAGAGAGAAAAAAAATATATAGCATTGTGGCAGGTCATGCAAAGAGAGTGCCGGAGGTTAGTATCACGTCCGCTATATCTCTTTTGCATGGTGATAGCTCCATTGTTCTGCTATGTATTTTTCACTACTTTAATGGATTCGGGACTTCCCAAAGATCTTCCGGCAGGTGTGGTAGATATGGATGATTCATCTACCTCCCGCAACATCGTGCGCAATCTGGACGCTTTTTCGCAGACAGGTGTCGTCGCCCATTACAGCAATGTGAGTGATGCACGTATTGCCGTACAGGAAGGGAAAATCTACGGATTCTTCTACATTCCGAAAGGTCTGTCCGCCGAAGCGCAAAGCCAACGGCAACCCACAATTTCCTTCTATACCAATTATTCTTATCTGATTGCAGGCTCCCTGCTTTTCAGGGATATGAAAATGTTGGGAGAACTGACAGCCGGTGCTGCCGCACGAACCACACTCTATGCAAAAGGCGCCACGGAAGATCAGGCAATGGGGTTTCTTCAACCGATCGTGATTGATACGCATCCATTAAATAATCCATGGCTGAACTACTCTGTATATCTATGCAACACATTGATACCGGGTGTTCTTATGCTGCTTATATTTATGGTAACGGTTTATTCTATCGGGGTGGAAATCAAAGACCGTACCGCCCGTGAATGGTTACGCATGAGCAATAACTCCATTTACATTGCACTGGCAGGGAAACTGCTTCCACATACAGTTGTTTTTTTCATCATGGGTATATTTTATAATGTATACTTATACGGTTTCCTCCATTTCCCATGCAATAGTGGTATCTTCCCTATGATTTTCGCCACACTTTGCCTTGTACTAGCATCGCAATGTTGCGGTATAGTCATGATAGGTACATTACCCACTCTCCGGCTTGGATTAAGTTTTGCCTCTTTGTGGGGAGTCATTTCTTTCTCCATTTCCGGCTTCTCATTCCCTGTTATGGCAATGCACCCTGTACTGCAGGCGCTCAGCAACCTATTCCCATTGCGTCATTATTTTCTAATCTATGTCGACCAGGCACTCAACGGATATAGCATGGCTTACTCTTGGAGCAATTACATGGCACTATTAATATTTATGATGCTCCCCTTCTTTGTGGTTCACCGCTTGAAGGAGGCACTGGTTTACTATAAATACATACCCTAAATGAAAGATATAAAATTAAAAGACAAGATAGCCCAAGGCATCAACGACCTGTTTTATATCTGGAAACGGGAGTTTCAGACTACTTTCCGCGACCAGGGGGTACTGATATTCTTTATACTCGTCCCATTGGGTTATCCTTTGTTATATAGCTTTATCTATGATAACGAAGTGGTGCGCGAAGTCCCGGCTGTCGTTGTAGATGACTCACATTCCTCTCTCAGCCGTGAATATCTCCGGAAAGTGGACGCCACACCGGACATTCAAATCGTCTCTTACTGTGCTGATATGGAAGAAGCTAAACAGATGTTGAAGAACCGACGTGCCTATGGCATTATCTATATCCCTTCCGATTTTAGTGACAATATCGCCAAAGGAAAACAGACGCAAGTCAGCATTTACTGCGACATGAGCGGACTGTTATACTATAAATCCATGCTGATTGCCAACACCGCCGTCTCACTGGATATGAACAAGGACATCAAGATTGCACGTAGCGGAAACACTACCGACCGGCAAGATGAAATCACTGCTTATCCGATAGAATATGAAGAAATCTCGATCTTCAATCCGACTGCCGGATTCGCTGCCTTTCTGATTCCTGCCGTCCTAGTATTGATTATCCAACAGACATTACTGCTGGGAATCGGCCTTGCTGCCGGAACAGCCCGCGAAAACAACCGTTTCAAAGACCTTGTACCTATCAACAGGCATTACAACGGAACATTACGAATTGTACTCGGTAAAGGACTAAGTTATTTTCTGGTTTATATATTGGTAGCTTTTTATGTACTATATGTCGTACCAAGACTATTCAGCCTCAACCAAATAGGACAGCCCAGTTCATTAGTATTATTTGTGGTTCCTTACCTGACAGCTTGCATCTTCTTTGCAATGACGGCCTCGATCGCCATTCGCAACCGAGAAACGTGTATGCTGATCTTTGTCTTCACATCCGTTCCCTTGTTGTTTATTTCCGGAATTTCATGGCCGGGGGCCGCAATCCCTCCATTCTGGAAATACGTCTCCTATATTTTCCCCTCTACTTTCGGGATTAATGGTTTTGTGAAAATCAACAATATGGGAGCTACGCTAAGTGAAGTTGCCTTTGAATATAAAGCTTTATGGTTACAAGCAGGCTTTTATTTCTTAACTACTTGCTGGGTATATCGTTGGCAAATACTTATGAGTCGTAAACATGCAATAGAAAGATATAAAGAATTAAAAGAGAAAGAGAATTTATCAAAGCAGATAAATAACTGATTGAAACAACAAAAGAGAGAGATAGTAACGGCGCCCCCTTTTATAAGGAGGATACGCCGTTTTTCTTTTTATAAGGAGAAACCCATAAAAAAATCCCCCGCCCAAAGAGAGTATAAGGCGAAGGATTTTCAGAGATATTATAAAGAGAGTATAATTCTATTAGAATTTGTAACCTACACCGATAGAGAAGTTGATGTTCTTCGGAGCACCATCACCATCATATATTTTAGTCAAACCAAATTCTCCAGTCAAATCAATAAAGAATTTATTGATTTCATAAGCAACACCTACACCAAGACCTGCATCGAACTTCTTTGCACCTTCCATTAAGATATCACCGTCTTCATCTTTAGTGTCTTTAAAGAAATCAATCTTTTCACCCCCTGCTTTATATTTACCAGCAATACCAAAGCCAAAATAAGGGCCTGCTTTTACCACAATATTTTGATTGTCAGCAATTGCAAATCTCGCAGCAGCCATTACAGGAATTTCCAAATACATAGGATTAGCTTTCAACTCATCCATTTTAGCTCCTTTCTGGGTGAACATCAAAGAAGGTTGAATAGACCACATATCAGTAAACTGATATTCCATACCAACA
>USPQ01000102.1 GCA_900556625.1 uncultured Bacteroides sp.
ATATAAGGTCTTTTTTTATTTATCGCTACACTAAGTTCTACTGGAACTTCGTGATTCGTTTTGTAAAGTGAACTAATGTGTTAGTTTGTATGCAATAATAATTGTAATACGTTGCAAATATATAGATAATTTTTGTAATTGCAATAGGTTTGAGTAATGTTTTTATTATCTGGTCAGATAAATATAAAAAAAGAACTTATCTGTTTTAATATTTTTACTCAATGAAATAAATTGTCAATAGTTTTATTTGCAAATAAGCGTTTATATCGTGATTTTTGTATCTATATATTATGCGCTTTTTGTAATTAACTTTGGTAGAGTCCTTATTTTCTTCATTTCATACCCCTCTGATATATATTCTTTTTTTATCACGAAGTTCCAGTAGAACTTGGTAAAAGTTATTTCAAACAAATTCCGAATAATTTTCTAATTGCATATTTTCTTTCAGTAAAAAAATCTATTAAATTTTATAATTATATATCTTTGAATAGTTTTTAAGGAACATATAGACTATCATCGGGAAGCTACATTTGAGACTTCATTCATATTCTAAATAGATTATTTCATTGCCTACTATTACTTCGCATAACCATAGTTATACGAAAAGAAGACTATAGTTACACGAAATAAAAAACTAATAAAATAGTAAACAGTGAAAAAGAAACGCCTATAACGACAGGAATCATTTATTATACCAATACAGACTTTTCTTATTCATTGTAGTATTTTTAAATTTTCAAAAAGATACGATGTTTATACATCATTTGAAGTATAAAAAAGACAATGAGATAATTAGCAAAACTTAACCATACAGAATAATAGTTACCAAGAAACTGCTCTAAGCCATAGCTGATAGAAGCTGCTATACAACGGAAATTAACGACCTCACCTAAAATATAGGCAGTGATAGAGTTCATCCCATAAATTTTCAACCAATCCAACCCATAGGTATGCCCTTTATAGTCTATCCAATAATAAAATAATCCCATAAGCAGAAAGCAGAGTCCTCCGGAAAACAAAGTCATACTACAAGTCCATAGCCGCTTAATAATAGGCATTTGCAAACTCCATAGCAAAGATACCCCTATTAATACTATGCCTAACAATAATAAAAGCCTCACCACTCCCTTTCTATTTTCTTTTCCTTCTTTCATTATCTTTCCGGCAAAAGTACCTAGCATAACTGTTACTCCAAAAGTTAAGCTACTCCATATCCAAGTATAAGTATAATAAGGAGAAAAATGCCAGTTTCCATCTTCTCCCCAATACACACCATCCCGAAACTGGCCTAGCACTAGTCGGTCTACCTTTTCTGCAAAATTCCCTCCGGGAGTAAAATCGCCGAAGAAAGTCATCGGTATCCAGTAGAGCAGTAACAATAATAATGTAATGAGCACCTGATAACGGAAAGAACAGTGTAACAAAATTATTGCTGCAATAAGATAGCCTGTTGCTATCGCCTGCAACGTATTCGAATATAAATAAAGAGAATCAGGATTCAATCCCAAAAGGTTTCCCTGCACAATCATGCCGAAAATAAAAAGCAATACAAAGCGCTTTATTATTTTACGATAAATATGCCATTTATTAGGGGCATTTTTAAACTTGGAAAAGGAAAAAGGCATGGAGGCTCCTGTCATAAACAGGAAAAGTGGCATCACAAGGTCCCAGAACCGGAAACCAATCCAAGACTCATGATCGAACTGATATAAAATGTCATTAAGCCACGGAAAATTCAAACGTTGCCCCAAAGCCACAAATACCGGTTGAAAGAAAACTAAAAGAAAGAGGTCGAAACCCCGTAGGATATCGAGTGAAGCCAAACGCCCGGAGACGGGAGACAAAGGTGTATTCATAAACATTATAATTTTCAAATTAAAAAGGAGTCGTTGACATAACGTGCTTACTCACCACCTCAACGACTCCCAAGACCTCAATTGTTTGATTTCAGTTTATTTGCTACAAATATAAGAAAATAATACCTATTTATTCAACACAACTTTGACAGTCCATGTTTTCTTTGTTCCATTTGCAGCCATGACACTATATCTACGTTCTGAGGTCCAATCGCCCGGAGCCCCTAACTTCGGGGAGCCATCCAGTGGTGTCACGCGTGCAGCAGTAGACACATTGAAGTATACAACCAACTTATTCAACGACACTTTTGCACGTTCAGCATCAGTAAAACTGCCACTGGCAGCAGGAACCGTGAAAGTCGCAGTAACAACCGCTTCGTCTTCGTTGATACTATTGGACTTCTCCAATTCCTTCTCCGCCACCTTAAACTCACCTGTCAAAGCATCCTTCTCTGTTGTATAGTAGCGGTGATATGCACCGACTGAGGTAATTTCCGCTTCTTCATAAGCCTCAAGATCATCTTTACATGAGGAAACAAATGGCAGGCACAACAGTACAAGCAACCATTTTATGTCTGATAATTTAATTCTATTCATTGTTCTTGTTTCATTGATTAATAATTCGAATATTGGTTATCATTTTACCACAGAGGATTTTGGTCCTTCTCTGTTATAGCAGAGTTTGCATTAATCAAACTTTGCGGAATAGGATACAAATAGCGTTTCTTAGAAAAAGTACGGTCGGCATTTCCATATCCTTGTGTACCGATAAACATACGATGACGGTCACTGCTAATTTCAATAAATGTAGCCGGAGTACGCAATTCTTTGATGACTTCACTTCCGGAGGGTTGTCCGTCGTTTGCTTCTTCACCATATTTGCCCCAACGCAACAAAGACCAATAATAGTCGCCTTCCATTGGCAATTCTACATGACGCTCAATCTTATAATCTTTCCATGCCTCAACCAACGTGGATGCTTCGGATTCCGGCAAACCACCATGTACAGTGCGAGTCTGATTGAAAGTAGCTACTGCTTCTGACAGTTTTGAAGGGTCACTCTTTGCCAGACAAAGAAGGGCTTCAGCCTTATTCAACAGCGCACGTCCGTACCGGAAAATTACATAATGATAATCCGTAGGCACATCAACAAATATACGCCAGTCATTAATGTAGACACCTTTGCGCCACAAGTAATTGGTAGACCCCATTTCAGCGGTTCCCGGAGCCTCACCCAAACTACAACGTTGCAAGTTACCGGTCTTATGCATTGTGACTAATTCCCCATAATATTCACAGGAGTCCTGTACGATTGTCGCATAAAAACGTTTGTCGCGATGCGTATACATAAAATCATTAATACGGGTATCACGCCCTTTATCTTTCGTTTCATAAGCCAGAGAGTGTTCATCCAATTCATCAGCATTCACAGCCAAATCTCTTACAGCATCATTAGAAATGACATTGGTATTATTCACAAACTGGGAAGTCGTATTCCACTTTTTAGCTTCATTTGTCAGTTGGTCAATAACCAGATAATCATCTACCAAATTCTGGGAAGGCGAATGTTCCAGCCAGCACTCAAAGACCCAGTCTTTTTTAAACAAAGGACCACGTCCCAACTTTTTTAGATTATCATTTCCCTGATTAGGAATGACAGTCTGCATATAAGTATCACCGCCATTTGTATTTTCTTTACTGAAATATCTGGCTAAAATAATCTCCGTTGAAGAATAAGAGTTCTCCTGATTGAACATGCCACCATAATTGGCGTCCAAAGAATAACCTTGGATAGCATCTACCGCTACTACCGCTTGTTCCCATAATGTCTTCTTTCGTGTAGCATCCGTAGTGTAAGCAGCAGCCGTCAGACAGACTTCCGACTTCAAAGCCCGAGCCGCATTAGCATTGGCACGCCCGGCAGGATATTCCTCCGGAAGTCCTGCTATGGCATCATCCAAATCACTCAATATCAAATCATACGTCCGGTCAATAGATTCAGTGAGGGGCAAATTAAATTCATCGTCTACTTGCAATACCCTGTCTACCCAAATCACACGTCCACAATGTTTCGCCTGATAATAGTAGATCATAGCCCGAAGCATTTTTCCCTCGGCAACCAGTTCTTTTTTATCCAAATCGGATAAAGCAGTAGAGGCGGAAGCCTGTTCAATAATCAAGTTACACCGACGGATAATACTAAATTTATTAAAACCGAAATCATGTTCCCGATTTATCAGGTCACGTGCCTCTCCCGGACAACTTTGGCGTAGAATTGTATTTAGTGTTATCTGATCGTCTCCCCAAAAATCGTGGTATAATCCCAAAATATCAGGATATGTGCGTAGTACGAATGCATCGGCAGTAGACCGACTCCCCCAAACCAATTCTTCCGAATAAGTTTCCGTAGGTTTCGTATCTAAAAAATGTTCACAACTTTGCAGTGTTAACATCCCTCCTAAAAGTGCAGGAACTATATATTTCATTATTTTCATATTCTGTGTTTTTAAAGTTATTAGAATCCAATGTTAAAACTAATCGAATATACCCTGCTGACAGGATAAGTATATAAATTAGTATTTCCAATCTCCGGATCAATATCGTATTTATTCGATTCGCTGAAAGTCAACAAGTTATATCCACTCAGAGAGACATCACATTTCGTGATCCATGGAACTCTCTTCAATACTTTATGTTTCAGATCATAACCGATATTCAAACTCTTCAGACGGATATAGCCAGTATTAACCAACCAGAAATCAGATGAACCATAATTGTTGCTTCCATTATATTTAGAAGTACTCCGTAGACGAGGGAACTTGGCATTCCGATTATCCGGTGTCCAAACGTCTCTTTGGAAATCATAAATCACTGACAAATAGCCATAATCGGAACCTTGACCTTGCAGCTTGTCTCCAAAATAGAAATCTTTGGACGTAGCTCCTTGCCACAACATATTCATGAACCAGCCCTTATAATTAAGATCTATACTTATACCATACTGTCCGCGAGGAGAAGAATTTTTACCGATACGATGTTGGTCATTTCCGTCAATTATACCATCTCCATTGAAATCATAATATTTAATATCACCAGCACCCAAGTTTACCGAGTTTTGCCGTTTGGGCGAGTTCATCACATCTTCCTGACTTTGATAATATCCCAAAGATTCATATCCGATTCCCCAATATCCTTTGGCATGAGTAGTACGTTTATAAGGATTCTTCAAGTCTGTTTCTGCTTCGTACGGATTATTCATCCAGAATGAATCAAAATAGGTAAAATTAGCACCTATCGCATATTCAAAATCACCTCTCTTTTCTTTCCACTGTACAATGAATTCACCTCCTTGACGAATACTTTCACCGTTAGACTTTACTTGTGGCAATGAGGTTCCTAACGGATCAGTATATGCCACATTAGAAGGAGAAGTCAGATATCCTTTTGTAGACATACGGAAATATTCGACAGAACCGGACAAGCGATTATCTAAAGAAGCAAAGTCTAATCCGACATTTGTACTGCGAGTTGTATACCAAGAAATATCTTTGCTAACCAAGTTACCTTCAGAAAAACCCGGATAAAATTTACCTCCTAACAAATATCCGCGTTCATCCAAATTATAAGACTGTAAGTATGAATAAGCAGAAATATCATCCAGACCAATCTCTCCATAAGAAGCCCTAATCTTAAACAGATCAAGAATATGGCGATCTTTCAAATTTTTCCAGAACGATTCTTCAGAGATTACCCATGCCACCGAACCTGCATAAAAGACTCCCCAACGTTTTCCTTTCGGGAAATTGTCACTGCCGTCATAACGCATACTACCTTCTACCACATATTTACTTGCATAATCATACTTTAAATGAGCCACTAGACCGGCACGTGCACGTGTCCCCTCAGCAGAGGAGTTTGTAGCCGTAGCAACAGGCCCCGGATTGATCTGATCTACATCCAACAAGTATTCTTTGCGTCCCAGAGTTGCATTATCATACATATATTTATTTGCCTCAATACCGGCCGTAGCACTAACAGTATGCACAACATTAAAAGTACGGTCGTAATTTGCAAAAGCTTGTACGGTGTACTCTGACATATTCCAATAATTCTTTTCTAAAGACGGCTTGCTTGGAGTATTCGGATTTCCGTCCCAATCATACATAACCGGAGATTTCTTCCAATCCTTCTGACGGTCGGCTGTCAGACGATAATTTCCTAACGCTTTCAATCTTAGTCCTGCTACCCAAGGTACCGTCCATTCCAATCCCATATTGGCCTTAACCGTAGCAATCTCTCCCTTGCTATATCCCGCTTCCGGAGAAATCTCCGCCAACGGGTTATCCGGGATATTATTCAATTGCCCATATTGGTTATACGCATTTTCCCAAGGCAATTTATTCTGGATATGACTCCAGACACTACCATAATCACCTCCCGTAGTACTCAACGGCTCCCGGCTTTTTGTCAGATATCCTTCAATTCCTGAAGTTACTTTAACGCCTACTTCCTTAAAATCTGCAATCAGGTTGGTACGGTAATTATAGCGTTGGAGATTATTGGTATTATTCTTATAGATAGACTGCTGGTCATAATATGAGAATGATGTATATGCTTTTACTTTTTCACTACCACCGGTCACAGTCAGTGTATGACGTTGTTCAGGAGCAAACGTATTCATAGCCAACTTCTGCCAGTCCACGTTAGGGTAATGATGAGGATCAGAACCGTTCGCAAAAAGTTCCATTTCTTCCGCATTAAAACGTTCTTTCATACCGTCATTCGCCAACCCCTGGTTCAGATAATAAGCGGCATCATACGAATTCAATTTATCAGGCATAATTGTAGGTTGACTCAAATTGTAGTTGAAACTATAATTGATACTCATTTTACCAGCTTTACCCTGCTTAGTTACCACCATGATAATGCCATTTGCAGCACGTGCACCATATACGGCAGTAGAAGCCGCATCTTTCAGCACAGACATCTGTTCCACATCTTCAGGATTTAAATTCCGGAAATCACGTTCTTCACAGATAACATCATCGATAACAAACAATGGAGTAGCACCACCACGAATGGATATAGAAGAATAGTTATTAATACCACCTCCGGATGTATTCACGATCAATCCCGGAGCACGGCCGGCAAGGCTCTGTGTTATATTAGCCGTAGGTACTTTAGCTATATCTTCAGCATTCACACTGGCAATAGCGGCAGTAGTCTTGCGCTTGGAAGTCGTGCCATACCCCACAACAATCACTTCGTCCAACGCCTTAGTATCTTCTTCCATATAGATACTAATATGTTTCTCCTTACCGACAACAACCGTTTTCGTCCGATATCCGATAAACGATATTTCAATGACAGATTTTGCCGGAAGCTCCAATTTAAACTTTCCTTCCAGATCAGTAATGGTACCAATAGTTGTATTCTGTACTTTTACAGAAGCACCGATTATCGGTTCTCCCGCTTCGTCAAGCACCACACCGGTAATGTTTTCCATTCTTTTACTTTGTTGCTGTACACTTACCTCGTTTAAGGATTTTTCCGTTTTTGTCAAAACAATATGAGTTCCCTCCATTTGATAGGCAACGTCCTTTCCAGCAAACAACTTAGCTAAAACGCTATTAACCGCCTTTGCATTCACATTAATCGAAACCGGACGTTTCACATTAATGTCGTTGGAATAAATAAACAGATAATTAGTTTGATTTTCTATTTCATTCAGCACATCCAGAAGTGTCACATTACTTCTTTTAATAGTAACTTTCGCCGTCTGAGAATTTACATTATCGGCTAAAGCACAGAACGAACAGAAGAACAATAAGAATGTAGTTATTCGCATAGCTCTATAAAATAGGTTAACATGGGGATTTTTTAGCTTATAATCGTCCCCGATTGATTTATTTTTCATATTTTTACGATTAGATTTTATTAAAAGTTTTTTCACTCTCGGGTGAGAAAATTTATCTCACGATCGGCAGGTATTGGTAGTACTTGCCGATTTCGTTTTCAGACTTCTTCTATTTATTTACATAGGCATTCATTTTATAGTTGGACAAATTATTTCAGATAAATCACATTAGCTTCATCATCCCTCCGGAACGAGAAACCGACCTCTCTTTGAAGTACCCGTAATGCGTAATCTACTCCGTCAATCAGCCTGAACTTTCCATTCAGTTTTGGGTTTGCAATTTGTGGATTCTCTTTCACAAAACGGATATCATAATAGATCTCAAATTGTTTCAGAACATCATCAAAAGATAGGTTCTTAAAACAATAAAGCCCGTCACGCCAACGGTAAGTATCCATATCATCAATCTGCTTACGAGTGAGAAGACCGTTTTCCAATACAGCCTTATCTTTGGGATAGAGTGTCATATCTTCATAAGCAGTATGCACCTTCACTTTACCTTCTATCAAAGAAGTTTCAAAAACATCTGTTGTCGCATAAGCGCTTATGTAAAACTTAGTTCCTAATACTTCTACATCACCCTTAGTCGTTTTAACAATAAATGGTTTCTCTTTATTCTTACTCACTTCAAAATAGGCTTCGCCGTCCACTTTTACTATTCTTTGATCGGACACTTTAAAGCTTTGCGGATACTCCATTTTGGTTTTAGCATTCAACCAAACCTTTGTTCCATCAGACAATGTCAAGTGAACACGCTGTCCCTGGGGGACAGTAACTGTATTCATCACTTCGTCTCTAAAAGATTGTTGCAAGAAATATGTAGTCGTAATGATAGTAAGTATCACAATCGCTGCAATACCGGAAAGAGTAGCCACCACTTTATGCCATGGAATATAGAATCGGGGGCGGCTCTTTTCGTAAGACGGATCCCCGTGAAGCAAAATAGCATCAAAAAGTTGACGTTCACGGAAAAACTCGCGACGATGTTCGTCGCATTCATCTATCCAAAGACGAATTTTCTTTTCTTCCTCAAGCGTCGTTTCTTTATTGAAAAAACGAAATAAAAGTTCTCTGTCCAAATTCATCGTCAACTTATATAAAATGACACATTATACCATTGCCTTTTATAGTAAAGCACACAACGAAAAAGAATCCCTAGTTAATAGATGTGAAAATTAATGATAGATAAGATAAATCAAAAGAGGCAGGAAGTCTTTCAATGTTTTTTTTAAAGATTCTGTCGCCTTATTCATATGGTATTCAACTCCCTTGACGGACATATTCATCTCTGAAGCAATCTCACGATAACTCTTTTCTTCAAAGCGCCGCATAATAAAGACTCTTCTTGTTTTTTCCGGCAATTTACTTAACGCATGCTCCACCAACTGCTTCATTTCTTTAGAAAAAAGTTCCTCCGGGTTGCATGCTTCCAGAGTAGATATCTGTATCGCAAGCTTCCATGCTGCATGCTCTTGTAATTGCTCTGATACAGCCTGATAATACTGACGGTCGCGAAGATAATTCAGGCACTTATTTTTAATTGTAGTAAAAATATAAGCAGGAGGATTCACTCCAAACAAACGGGTCCTGTTTTCCCAGTAATAAGTCATGGCTTCCATCACAATATCCTCAGCCTCCATATAGTTATCCACATAAGTATAAGCGAAACGGACAAAGCGTTCATGATACTCCGTAAATAGTTTATTGAAAGAGACGAGATCAATACTGTTATCGCGCAGGTTCATTTATTTTTCTTTTAGATATTTATAAGGCATAACAAATATATCTTTATTATATCAAATTACAAAATAGAATTCATATTTTTATGAAACTTATGAAACAAAAAGGCGGCTCCTTTCGGAACCGCCTTTCTCAATATATCTAATATATAAATTAGAGTTTCGGACCAGCAGCAACCAAAGCCTTACCAGCTTCGTTACCTGTAAACTTAGCGAAGTTCTTGATGAAACGTCCTGCCAAGTCTTTTGCTTTTTCTTCCCATTTGCAAGCACATTCGTAAGTGTCGCGCGGGTCAAGGATATTCGGATCAACACCCGGAAGTTCTGTCGGAACAACAAAGTCAAAGTAAGGAATAACCTTAGTAGGAGCTTTGTCGATAGAACCGTCAAGGATCGCATCGATAATACCACGAGTATCTTTGATAGAGATACGTTTGCCAGAACCATTCCAACCAGTGTTAACCAAGTATGCCTTAGCACCAGTCATTTCCATCTTCTTAACCAGTTCTTCTGCATATTTAGTCGGGTGCAATGACAAGAAAGCAGCAC
>USPQ01000103.1 GCA_900556625.1 uncultured Bacteroides sp.
TTTGAGTTGACAGCCGGATTGACATATCACTTTAAGACAAGTAACGGAACACATCATTTTGCCAAAGTGAGAGTATATAATCAAGCCGAAATTGACGGACTGAACTCTTCAATCAATGCACTTCGTGCAGATGTAAACAACAAAGATGGTGAGATCAGCAATGCAAACCAACGTATCAACGGATTGCAGGAAGAACTTGAAGCATGCCGCACAAAAGTGGTTCCGGTGGAGACTGTAGTGAAAACCGCCCGTGTACCCGAATCTATCATTACTTTCAGACAAGGTAAATCGTCAGTTGACGCTTCACAACTTCCTAATGTGGAACGTGTAGCTTCTTACCTGAAGAAATATGCTGATTCTAAAGTGGTTATTAAGGGATACGCTTCTCCGGAAGGTAGTGTTGAAGTGAATGCCAGAATTGCCGCAGCACGTGCAGAAGCTGTAAAAACGATCCTGGTCAACAAATATAAAATCAGTGCATCTCGTATCACTGCTGAAGGTCAGGGTGTAGGCGATATGTTTACTGAACCGGATTGGAACCGTGTAAGTATATGTACTATTGAAGATTAAACTGATATATTACAGAAATAGAATAATGAAGGCTGCCCCAAAAGGCAGCCTTTGTTGCATATCTTGGGTTGTATTTTTGAATACTCTGAAAGTTTAGTAAACAGATTTCTTTGTACATTACATAAAATGGTTATTTTTGCAGGTATTGTTCATGCGCGTTCTGTGTTGAGTGTGCAAATATCAACCATTAAAAACTGTATTATGAAGAGAGTATTCGTTTTTCAAGATTTTAAATCGCAGAAATTCTGGAGTATAGATGTAGTCGGAACAGATGTTACTGTAAATTATGGCAAGTTGGGAACCGACGGACAAACACAAGTGAAAAACTACGCAACGACTGAAGAAGCTGAAAAAGCAGCCGGCAAACTGATTGCGGAAAAGACCAAAAAAGGGTATGTAGAAACTGCTGAAGAAACTGCACGTGAAATGAAAGTGGAAGCCAAGAAATATACTTTGAGTTACGATGAGTATGAAAATAATGTGAATCTTCTGGATAAGATATTGAAAGATAAACATCTCTCTGAATATAAACAAATAACAATCGGTTGTTGGGATTATGAGGGTGGCGACTGTTCTGCCTTATTACAGGGAATGATTGAAAATAAGGAGAAGTTCGCACAAATAGAAGGCTTGTTCTGGGGAGATATTGAGCAGGAAGAACAGGAGATTTCATGGATTGAACAAGCTGATATTAGTCCGCTGCTCGATGCCATGCCTAAATTGAAGGATCTGAAAATCAAAGGAACCAATAATCTGCGTTTGGGAAAGACTTCACGGCCGGAGTTGCGGTCACTCGAAATTATCAGTGGTGGCCTGCCTACCGAAGTGGTAGAAGATATTCTTGGTTCTGATTTCCCCAATCTGGAAAAACTGATTCTATATGTTGGTGTGGAAGATTATGGATTTGAAGCTGATATTGAGATATTCCGTCCGTTGTTCTCCAAAGAACGTTTCCCGAAGCTGACTTATCTGGGGATCGTCAACTCTGAAGAACAGGACAAGATTGTAGAAATGTTCCTGGAGTCGGATATTCTTCCCCAACTTGAAACAATGGATGTTTCGGCTGGTACTCTCAAAGATGAAGGTGCCCAATTATTGCTGGATAATATGGATAAGATCGCTCATTTGAAGTTTATCAATATGCGCTACAATTATTTGAGCAAGGATATGAAAAAACAGCTGCAGAATCTTCCTATGAAAATAGATATTGCTGAAACTGAAGAGGTGGATGAATATGATGGTGAATTGTGGTATTACCCGATGATTACAGAATAGGAGATGCAGATAATCGTTGTCAGCAACTCTCTGTCCAAACGTATAGAATACTTTATTGAAGCAGGCAAACACTTGCAGGTGGAAGTTCGTTTTATGACTTACGGGGAACTTTTTAACTGCTTGCCGCAACTACGGCAGGCAGTTATCAAACTGGAACCTTGTGTAAGCGATGAAACGAATTTCCTGAAATATGCGCTGTTGAATCAGGCATATAAGGAGACACTGCAACGTTTAGGCGAGATGAGGCTATCTGATGACGTGTGCTTTTTGAATACTCCCCATGCTTTATTACGTGCTCTTGATAAAAAGGAAACTAAACAAGTGTTGATGGACAGAGGGTTGAAAGTGACTCCGATGTTACCTTCTCCCCGTTCTTTTGATGAGTTGAGAGAGCTTCTTGCCGGTTGCGGTAGAGGATGCTTTTTGAAACCCCGTTACGGTTCGGGGGCGGGAGGCATTATGGCTGTTCGCTATCAACCCAACCGGAATAAATGGGTAGTCTATACTACCTTGCAACAAGTGGATGGAGTCATTCATAACACCAAACGTATCAACCGTTTGAGTACGGAAAAAGAGATGATCCCGTTGGCGGAAGCGGTGATGCAAACAGAAGCTATTTTAGAAGAATGGATTCCTAAAGAGCAGTTGCAGGGAGAGAATTATGATCTCCGGGTAGTGTGCCGGGAATCTGAAATTGATTATATCGTTGTGAGATGCAGTAAAGGAAGCATAACCAATCTGCATCTGAACAATAAGGCACATTGGTGGAACGAATTGTCTTTGCCGGAAGTAGTGCGGCAACAAATCTATTTTCAGTGTCAGGAAGCGGTTCAATCTTTGGATTTGCAATATGCCGGAGTGGATGTACTGATAGAGAGAGGAACAGATATTCCTTATATAATAGAAGTCAACGGACAGGGAGATCATGTGTATCAGGATATGTTTGCTCATAATTCTATTTATATTCAACAGATAAAAAACATAAAAAAGAGATATAACCATGCAAATAGATGAACTGCCGGCTGGCGAACAGACCCAAAATCCGGATCTGGATATGAATCAGGTGGTGGGTACTCATGATATATTGATGCTTTGCTTTGATACCTTGCGTTATGATGTCAGCAAGGAGGAAGAAGAGGCAGGAAGAACACCGGTACTGAACAGTCACGGAGGAGAATGGGAAAAAAGACATGCGCCGGGAAATTTTACTTACCCGTCTCATTTTGCCATCTTTGCAGGATTTCTGCCTTCTCCGGCGGAACCTCATTCGCTACGCAGCCGTAAGTGGTTGTTTTTCCCTGTGCAAGCTGGTACGGGACGTATTCCGCCTGCGGGAAGTTATCCGTTTACGGAAGCAACTTTTGTGCAAAGCCTTGCCAATGTAGGTTATGAAACGATTTGTATAGGAGGGGTGAACTTCTTCAGCAAGCGTAATGAACTGGGGCGTGTGTTTCCCGGTTACTTTACTAAAAGTTATTGGCTGCCGACCTTTGGATGCACGGCACCCGATAGTACTGAAAAACAAATTGATTTTGCATTGAAGAAACTCGAAAACTATCCGGAGGACAAACGGATTTTTATGTATATCAATTTTTCTGCTATTCATTATCCGAACTGTCATTATGTGGAAGGCAAAATGAAGGATGATAAGGAATCACACGCTGCCGCGCTGCAATATGTCGACAGTCAGCTACCCCGTTTATTTCAGGCCTTTCAGAAGCGGGGAAATACGCTGGTGATTGCTCTTTCCGATCATGGCACTTGCTATGGAGAGGATGGATATGAATATCATTGCATATCTCACGAAACGGTTTATACAGTCCCTTACAAACACTTTATTTTAACGAAAAAATGAATCAACCGCTACCACGATATGTAGACTATATGTATAGTTATCCACATAAAACTGCTTATCGTTCTTTTCCGTCCCCGGTTTCGCTGGTTCCTTACCTGAAACAGGTGGAAGGACAGAAAGCATCGCTTTATTTCCATATTCCTTTTTGTAGTCATAAATGTGGATATTGCAACCTGTTTTCTCTGCAAACAAATCGTGCGGATTATATCGCAACTTATTTGGAAACTCTTCACAAGCAGGCGCAACAGTTGTCTCCACTCACTACCGGACTGGCATTTGATAGTTTCGCCATTGGAGGAGGCACACCGTTGCTCCTCACTGTTCCTCAACTGGAATACTTACTGGATACAGCTGCCTTATTCGGAGTGCATCCTTCACATACCTTTACTTCCGTAGAAACATCGCCGGAATATGCCGATCCTGCCCGTTTGGACTTATTGAAGCAAGCAGGAGTGGCTCGTGTGAGTATTGGCGTACAGAGTTTCCTTGACGAAGAATTAACTGCTTTGAAAAGACGTCCCCGGCGAGACATGATTAATCAGGCGCTGGAGGCTATTCGGAAGAGACAATTCCCGTTTTTTAATATTGATTTGATTTACGGAATCAGAGGACAAACTGTGGCCAGCTTTCTTTATTCATTGGAACAGGCTCTTCTGTTTCAGCCTAACGAACTCTTTATCTATCCGCTATATGTGCGACCGGGAACGGCTATCACGGAGCGGGAATCCGACGATGTCTGTTTTCAGATGTATTGTGCCGCTTGTGATTTGTTGAAAGACAGAGGTTTTCTACAAACTTCGATGCGACGTTTTATTCATCATCCGTCTACTGATGCGGAAATCTCATGTGGGGATGAAGTGATGCTATCGTGTGGCTCCGGCGGACGCAGTTACCTCGGTAATTTGCATTATGCCACCCGCTATACTGTTTGTCAGCGTTGTATTGCCGGAGAGATAGATGATTATATGGGCACTACTGATTTTACAGTGGCTCGTAATGGATTTATTCTTTCGCAGGAAGAACAGCGACAACGTTTCATCATTAAGAATCTGATGTATTATATGGGGCTTGATAAGGCCGAATATAAGCGTCGCTTTGGAGAATCACCGGATAATGTGACGTTGTTCCGACAGTTAGCTGAACGGCAATGGATAGAAGATACGGATAACGGTCGTGTTTGTCTGACTTCCGAAGGAATGGCATACTCCGATTATATTGGTCAGTTGTTCATTACTCCTGAAATAAGAGAATTGATGGAAACTTATTCTTATTGAACGAAATAAAAATGGAAAACGAAGGCTCTTTACTTTCCTTCAAGCGTATATATTATCGCGGCAAATTGAATAGCTGCAACTATACCTGTTCTTATTGCCCTTTCGGTAAGAAGTCGCATCTGGCAGATACGACCCAGGATGAACAGGCATGGAATCGTTTTATAGCAGCTATTGAACAATGGAAAGGGGAGCCGTTACAGTTATTTATTATTCCTTACGGTGAAGTATTGATCCATCGTTATTATCGGAAAGGAATGGTGCATTTGGCGGCATTGCCACAGGTGGCCGGAATTTCCTGTCAGACTAACCTTTCTTTTCCGGCTAAACACTGGCTTGATGAGATTCGTGTGGCTCCCACTGTGATAAGTAAGATAAGGCTCTGGGCCAGTTTTCATCCTGAGATGACTTCGGTAGAGAAATTTGCGCATCAGATTCATATACTCCATCATGCGGGAATACAGGTATGTGCCGGGGCGGTAGGGAATCCCTCTGCAAAGGCCGTACTCAATGATTTACGGAATACTCTTTTGCCGGATATTTATTTATTCATTAATGCTATGCAGGGGTTAAGGGCACCATTAAGTCAGGAAGATATTCAGTTTTTCAGTCAATTGGATAATCTTTTTGAGTATGACTTGAAAAATGCTCCGGCACAATGGGAAGTTTGCGCAGGAGGAAGGGATAATTGTTTTATCGATTGGAAAGGGGATATGTATGCTTGTCCCCGAAGTCGGGTGAAGATAGGTAATTTTTATCAAGGTGATGGAGCTGTTGTGCCGTTATCTTGCAAGAGGAAGGTTTGTGATTGCTATATTGCGTTCAGTAACCTGAACAATCACCCTTTACATCGAATCATGGGAGAAGGGGCGTTCTGGCGAATACCTGACAAGCCACTTATTACGACTGTTTTCTTCGATGTGGATGGAACACTGACTGATTCACAGGGAAAAGTTCCAGAAAGTTATGTTAACGCTTTACGATATATGGCACAGTCCGTTTCCTTATATCTTGCCACTTCTCTGTCGATGGAGCAGGCGAAGAAAAAGCTGGGAAAGGCTCTTTTCGATTTATTCAGGGGAGGAGTATTTGCAGATGGAGGGTTATTATCTTATTTGGGGCAGATTAAGTGTTTGCCGGTGAAAGTATATCCGGAGGTATATGGAGAATCGTCAAAAGTTACTATTCATAGTTATGAAGGAGTGGTTTACAAGTATAGTATATTGGTACGTGATAAAGAACAGAGAGAAGCTATTCTTACCCGGTTGAAAGAAAATCCCTGCCAGGTCTTTCATAAAGCTCCGCTGATAACAGTCATTCATCCTGAAGCGAGTAAAAAAGAGGGGGTGCTTCAGTTATGTAAGGCTTTGGGTTTAGCTTCTGAACACACTTTAGTTGTAGGAAATTCGTTAAAGGACTGGCCGATGATGTCCGTGGTTTCTCATTCTTGTGCCGTAATGAATGCGGAACCCTTATTAAAAGAACGCGCACATTATACGCTGAATCCGGATCGGTTGGCAGCTTTCTTTCGTTTTTCTAACGGAGATCCTATAGACCAAACCTCGTCTGATAATAGTTGATATATAGCTAGTTACATCTTCATAAGAAAATAAAAACCGGTTAAAATTTGGTAATTATGAAAACAAAGCCCATATTTGCAGCTCTGAAATAGGGACAGGCATAAAAATCCTCATCGGAGGGTGCTATAATAATAATTATAGTGCTGGATAAGATGAATGGTGCAAATCATTCGCTTGTCCGGCACTTTTTTTATGTTGTAACAAAATAAGATAAAGAGGAAAAGTATCGAAGAAACTATGAAAGAGTTAGATTTGACACAAGGAAGCGTACCGAAGGTATTGTTGCAGTTTGCAGTACCTTTTCTGATTGCCAATGTGCTCCAGGCACTTTATGGCGGGGCTGACCTTTTCGTTGTCGGACAATATGATGATTCGGCAAGTGTGGCAGCCGTAGCTATTGGTAGTCAGGTGATGCAGACAATAACAGGTATTATTCTGGGTATTACTACCGGGACAACAGTGCTGATTGCTATTGCTACCGGAGCTAAAGACAATCGAAAAGTAGCTTTTACTATCGGGTCTTCCGTATGGTTGTTTTCAATAACCGGCGTAGTGCTAACTTTGGTCATGGTGCTTTTTCATAGTCGGATAGCAGAACTGATGCATACTCCCGTCGAAGCGATGGCCGATACGAAAAGCTATATTTTGGTATGCTCTCTGGGTATTCTGTTTATAGTAGGATATAATGTTGTATGTGGTATTTTGCGTGGATTGGGTGATTCTAAAACACCGCTTTATTTTGTCGGACTGGCATGTGTGATAAATATAGTGCTTGATTTTATATTGGTCGGTTATTTCCATTGGGGGGCTACGGGAGCGGCTATTGCTACTGTAACCGCACAAGGCGTCAGTTTTGGGATAGCACTTTGGTTCTTATACCGGCACGGATTCCATTTTGATTTTTCACGGAAAGATATTCGATTGAACCGGAATCTGTCTAAAAAGATCTTGGTGTTGGGAGCACCTATTGCTTTGCAGGATGCTTTAATCAATGTTTCTTTTCTGATTATCACTGTCATTGTCAATCAGATGGGAGTCATTGCATCTGCTTCCCTGGGTGTTGTTGAGAAAATCATTGTGTTTGCTATGCTGCCTCCGATGGCTATATCATCGGCTGTGGCAACCATGACTGCACAGAACTATGGAGCGGGACTTGTCAAGAGAATGAATAAATGTCTGGCTTCGGGGATTGGGATTGCTCTTGTTTTCGGTGTGTCGGTTTGCGTGTATTCGCAATTCCTGCCGGAGACTCTTACTGCTTTCTTTACGAAAGATGCTGCTGTGGTGGCAATGGCGGCTGATTATTTACGGGGCTATAGTATCGACTGTATTATAGTTAGTTTCGTGTTCTGCATTAATTCTTATTTCAGCGGACAAGGAAACTCGTTATTCCCGATGATTCACAGTCTGATAGCCACTTTCCTGTTTCGTATACCGTTGTCATACTGGTTCAGCCAGATAGATAGCTCGTCGCTGTTTATCATGGGATTTGCTCCACCCATTTCAACTGTCGTTTCATTATTGATCTGTATCTGGTATTTACGATATACCCAAAGGAAATTATATTTGAGAGGCACAATGATGCCTGCTATGTCGAATTAGGTGTTTTTAGGTGACTAAAATGAAAAACTCAATACCTCGATATACTTTTTATAAGCATAAGTATGGGAGTGAACTTTTGGTTGATGTAGTAGAACTGAAGTATGTGAAGAAGTTCCTGGCTAAAAGTACTGTCCACACTCTAAACTATTATGATATTACTTTCATAACAGAAGGTAAGGGAGCTTTTGCTGTCGATAACCAAACCTATGAAGCAATTCCATGTGACGTCCTTTTCTCTAAACCGGGGGAAATCCGGAACTGGGATACTCATCATATCATCAATGGGTATGCTCTGATTTTCGAAGAAGAGTTTTTGTCTTCCCTCTTTAAAGATTCTTTGTTTGTACGGCATCTTTCGTTTTTTCAGATAGAAAATTTTTCATCGCGACTACATTTGTCTGATGAGCTTTGTACACGCATACTTGAAACCTTACATGATATAAAGATAGAGATTGATTCGTATCAACAGGGCGATGTACACGTTTTGAGAGCATTGCTTTATGAAGTCCTGATGTTGCTGGACCGTGCTTACCTTAAAATGACTTCGATAGAGGAGGGCAGAAGTAGGGAAGTTTTCAATAATCATGTAAGTAAATTCATGAATTTGGTTGCTACACATGCAAAAGAGCAACATTCGGTTCAATATTATGCGGATAAGCTCTGCATTACTCCTAATTATCTGAATGAGATGATAACCTCGACCATGGGGTTCAGCGCAAAACAATATATTCAGGGCAAGGTGATGGAAGAGGCCAAGAGGCTGCTTGTTTATACGGACTTTCCTATAGCTGATATTGCATTTGAACTCTGTTTTTCAACGGTTTCTTATTTTATCCGTAGCTTCCGGCAGCATACGGGAGAAACTCCGTTACTGTATCGTAAGGCGCACAAACCGTAAAAAGTGCTATTTCTACCTTTCTTTTTATTGCATTGTTTTTCTGGCATTTCTCTACTTTCGCATCAGATAATAAACCAATAATAAAAAAGTAAAATGATGAGAGACGCGGAAAAAACAGTAGGCAACATGATTGATAAGCTGAAAACAGCTTTTATCGGTTCGATAGACAGTGAAGGATTTCCTACCATCAAAGCGATGCTGCAACCCAGAAAAAGAGAGGGGATAAAAACGATTTATCTGACAACAAATACTTCGTCCATGCGTGTGGCGCAATACCGGGAGAACAACCATGCATGTATCTACTTTTGTGATACGAGATTCTTTAGAGGGGTTATGCTACGCGGTATGATGGAGGTCTTGACGGATAGTGCCAGTAAAGAGATGATCTGGCAGGAGGGAGATACCATGTATTATCCGGAGGGAGTGACGGACTCTGATTACTGTGTATTGAAGTTTACTGCTGTTTCAGGACGTTTCTATAGTAATTTTAAATCGGAAGATTTTGTGGTCGGATAATGTGTAAGTGCCCTCTTGTTATAGTAGTTCCGAAATGTTCAGAGTTGTTTTAGCTGTTTTACTTGCCGATGCAGCATATTTACATCACTGATTATCAGCGACCATTCATTTTAATCGGTACAACCTCTGTTTTGACAAATACACAGAATGTAGG
>USPQ01000104.1 GCA_900556625.1 uncultured Bacteroides sp.
TGGTATCACTGGCCAAGACATATTGACGAATACTGACAAAGGCACGCATAATATTTCTATTAATATCAATTGCAGTAGTAGAATGCAACACACTGCTTAACATTGCCACACCCAATTCTGTAAAAGCAAAAGGCAAATATTTTATATTGCCCCCTCTTCCTTCATTCAAGATGCCAATTTGGCATCTTGAAAGTTCTTCGCGAGTAACTTCAAACATGAAATCCTCTCCCTCAAACCGTTCTATATTACGTCTGACAGAACGTTTCAATTGACCTGTTTCCACTCCATACAATGCCGCCAAATCAAAATCAAGCATTACCTTCTGTCCCCGAATCTCATATATCTTATTCTGAATAATTTGTAGTTCCATGATATGTGTTATAGTATTTCGAACAAAGGTAGCCCTAAATTCAGTTTAAACAACTACTAATTGCTTTTTATTTTCCAAAACCGACCTGCCTCTCACACAGTTTTTGCCACCCTCTGCGTTGTACTTTGAAGATTATCACGTATCTTTGCTTCCTCAATCATAAATACGAGATATGGCTATTACAATCAAGAAAGTCTCTACAAAGAGAGAACTTAAGAAATTTATCCGTTTCAATTACAGAATGTACAAGGGCAATCCGTACTCCGTCCCCGACCTTTACGACGATATGCTCAATACATTTAACAAGCGTAAGAATGCAGCATTCGAATTCTGTGAAGCAGATTATTTTCTGGCATACCAGGATGACAAGATCGTAGGACGTGTAGCCGCCATTATCAACAACCGTGCCAACGAGAAATGGGGTTGCAAGAACGTCCGTTTCGGGTGGATAGACTTCATTGACGACCCTGAAGTATCCTCCGCTCTCATCAAAACAGTAGAAGACTGGGGAAAGGAACGGGGCATGACTCACATTGCCGGACCTCTCGGATTCACCGATTTCGATGCGGAAGGTATGCTGATTGAAGGTTTCGACCAACTCAGTACCATGGCCACTATCTACAACCACCCCTACTATCCCGTACACATGGAGAAACTCGGCTTCGAGAAAGACGCCGACTGGGTGGAATACAAAATCTATATCCCGGACGCCATTCCCGACAAACACAAGCGTATCTCCGAACTGATTCAGCGAAAATACAACCTCAAGATAAAGAAATATACCTCCGGGAAAAAAATAGCCAAAGACTACGGACAGGAAATATTCGAACTGATGAACGAAGCGTACAGCCCGCTCTACGGCTACTCTCCGTTGACGCAGCGACAAATCAACCAGTACGTAAAGATGTACCTCCCGATACTCGACCTGCGAATGGTGACTCTTATCACCGATGCCGATGACAAACTGGTTTGCGTAGGTATCTCCATGCCGTCGCTTGCCGAAGCGCTGCAAAAGTCACACGGACGTCTGCTGCCGCTCGGATGGTTCTATCTGTTGAAAGCATTATTCATGAAACGACGTGCGAAAATGCTTGATTTACTACTTGTTGCCGTGAAACCGGAATACCAGAATAAAGGTGTTAACGCTTTGTTATTTTCCGATTTAATTCCGGTTTATCAAAAATTAGGTTTTATCTTTGCGGAAAGCAACCCCGAACTGGAACTGAACGGAAAGGTTCAGGCACAATGGGATTACTTTGAGACTCAACAACATAAGCGCCGCCGTGCGTTCATCAAAGAGATAAAATAAAAAAACAGCTATGGAAGAGAACGAATTGATACCTGTAGACAACAACAATGCAGTAGAGTACACTGACGACAACATCCGCCACCTGAGCGACATGGAACATGTGCGCACACGCCCCGGTATGTATATCGGTAGGCTGGGCGACGGTGCACATGCCGAAGACGGAATCTATGTCCTCCTGAAAGAAGTGATTGACAACAGTATTGACGAGTTCAAGATGCAAGCCGGTAAGAAAATCGAGATTACCGTTGAAGAAAACCTCCGTGTCAGCGTGCGTGACTACGGGCGAGGCATTCCGCAAGGAAAGCTGATTGAAGCCGTCAGTATGCTGAATACCGGTGGTAAGTACGACAGCAAGGCATTTAAGAAAAGCGTCGGGTTGAACGGTGTCGGTGTGAAAGCCGTCAACGCACTGAGCTCCCGTTTCGAGGTACGCAGTTACCGCGACGGGAAAGTCCGCATCGCCACTTTCTCCAAAGGTACCCTGCTGACTGACGAAACGCAGACCACTGAAGAAGACAACGGAACTTATATCTTCTTCGAACCGGACAATACATTATTCCTGAATTATTGTTTCAAGCCCGAATTTATCGAGACCATGCTACGTAACTATACGTACCTCAACACAGGGCTTGCCATTATCTATAACGGTCACCGCATCCTGTCACGTAACGGTCTTGTAGACCTGCTGAATGACAACATGACGGCAACCGGCCTCTACCCTATCATCCACCTGAAAGGAGAAGACATCGAAATAGCTTTCACCCACACCGGACAATACGGAGAAGAATATTACTCCTTCGTCAACGGTCAGCACACCACCCAGGGAGGCACTCACCAGAGTGCTTTCAAGGAACATATCGCCCGTACTATCAAAGAGTTCTTCAACAAGAACATGGATTATACGGACATCCGCAACGGACTCGTTGCCGCCATTGCCATCAACGTGGAGGAACCGATCTTCGAGAGCCAGACCAAGACGAAGCTGGGTTCTACCAACATGGCGCCCGGCGGCATGACCGTCAATAAATACGTAGGCGACTTCATCAAACTGGAAGTGGACAACTTCCTCCACAAGAATGCGGACGTAGCCGAAGCCATCCAGCAAAAGATACAGGAATCGGAAAAGGAACGCAAAGCCATTGCAGGCGTAACGAAACTGGCCCGCGAACGTGCCAAGAAAGCTAACCTGCATAACCGCAAACTGCGTGACTGCCGTATCCACCTCAACGACCCGAAAGGAAAAGGGCTGGAAGAAGATTCCTGCATCTTCATCACCGAGGGAGACTCTGCAAGCGGTTCCATCACCAAGAGCCGTGATGTCAACACACAAGCGGTATTCAGCCTCCGTGGTAAACCGTTGAATTCTTTCGGGCTGACAAAGAAAGTGGTGTACGAGAACGAAGAATTCAACCTGCTCCAGGCAGCCCTGAATATAGAAGACGGAATCGAAGGACTGCGTTACAACAAAGTGATTGTAGCAACCGATGCCGATGTGGACGGTATGCACATCCGCCTGTTGCTGATTACCTTCTTCCTGCAATTCTTCCCCGACCTCATCAAGAAGGGACACGTATACATCTTGCAGACTCCTCTGTTCCGTGTACGCAACAAGAAAAAGACGCTCTATTGTTACAGCGAGGAGGAACGCGTCAATGCTATCAATGAACTAAGCCCGAATCCGGAAATCACCCGATTCAAAGGATTGGGAGAGATCTCGCCGGACGAGTTCAAGCACTTTATCGGCAAAGATATGCGCCTGGAACAAGTGACATTGCGCAAAACGGACGCAGTAAAAGAACTACTGGAATTCTACATGGGCAAAAACACCATGGAACGACAGAACTTTATTATAGACAACTTGGTTATTGAAGAAGACTTGGCATCATGAGAAAAGCAATATTCCCGGGTACATTCGACCCTTTCACCATCGGACATTATTCGGTAGTGGAACGTGCACTCACCTTTATGGACGAAATCGTGATAGGAATCGGTATCAACGAAAACAAGAATACGTATTTCCCTATCGACAAAAGAGAGGAAATGATTCGGGAACTCTACAAGGACGACCCTCGTATCCGGGTAATGTCATACGATTGTCTGACAATTGACTTCGCACAGGAAGTAGGAGCAAAGTTTATTGTCCGCGGTATCCGCACCGTAAAAGACTTCGAATACGAAGAAACGATTGCAGACATCAACCGCAAACTGGCAGGTATCGAAACCATTCTGCTTTTCACGGAGCCGGAACTGACTTGTGTCAGCTCTACTATTGTACGCGAGCTATTGACCTTTAATAAAGATATCAGCCAGTTTATTCCGAAAGGGATGAAGATCAGTTGAAAAAATAGAACCTAAAATAACAAGATTATGAATAAGATTACAATATACGTTCTCCTGGCTTGCCTATGGACAGTATCAGCCGTACAGGCCCAGAGTTTCGGCTCGCCCGCCATGCGCAAGCTGCAAATGGCAGAGTTTGCAATCTCCAACTTTTATGTAGATAAAGTAGACGAAGACAAGCTAGTAGAAGAAGCTATCATTAAAATGCTGGCCCAACTCGACCCGCACTCCACCTACTCGGACGCCGAAGAAGTGAAGAAGATGAACGAACCGCTTCAAGGTAATTTCGAAGGCATCGGCGTACAATTCCAGATGATTGAAGATACGCTGTTGGTGGTGCAACCTGTCAGCAACGGTCCTTCCGAGAAAATAGGAATCCTTGCAGGCGACCGTATCATCGCCGTCAACGACAGCGCCATTGCAGGTGTAAAGATGAGTACGGAAGAAATCATGAAGCGTCTTCGCGGTCCGAAAGGCTCGAAAGTAAACCTGAAAATTGTCCGTCGCGGCGTCCAAGACCCGTTGGTGTTCACCGTAAAAAGAGACAAGATACCTATCCTCAGCCTTGACGCGTCCTATATGATTCAGCCGAAGACAGGCTATATCCGCATCAACCGCTTCGGGGCAACGACTGCCGAAGAATTCAAGAAAGCAATGAAAGAACTTCAGAAGCAAGGAATGAAGGATATGATTCTCGACTTGCAAGGCAACGGAGGAGGCTACCTCAATGCAGCTATCGACCTTGCCAACGAATTTTTGGGTCAAAAGGAATTAATCGTCTACACCGAAGGACGGACTGCCAAACGCAGTGACTTCTACGCCAAAGGTAACGGCGAGTTCCGTAACGGCCGCCTCATCGTATTGGTAGACGAATATACAGCTTCCGCCAGTGAGATTGTCAGCGGCGCAGTGCAGGATTGGGACAGAGGTATCATCGTAGGCCGCCGTTCTTTTGGCAAAGGACTGGTTCAACGCCCGATCGACTTGCCCGACGGCTCAATGATCCGCCTGACGATCGCCCGTTATTATACTCCCGCCGGCCGCTGCATCCAAAAGCCTTACGACAGCTCGACAGATTACAATAAAGACCTGATAGAGCGCTTCAACCACGGTGAACTGATGAATGCCGACAGCATTCACTTCCCCGACTCATTGAAAGTACAGACCAAGAAACTCGGTCGTACCGTTTACGGCGGAGGCGGTATCATGCCGGATTATTTCGTGCCGATTGACACCACTCTTTACACGGATTATCACCGCAACCTGGTAGCCAAAGGCGCCGTTATCAAATTCACCATGAAGTTTATCGAAGGACACCGAAAGGAACTGGCCAACAAGTACAAGAAGTTCGAATCGTTTAATGAGAAGTTCATCATAGACGATGATATGCTGGCAACCTTGCGTGAAATGGGTGAGAAAGAAGGCGTGAAGTTCAATGAAGAGCAGTATCAGAAATCGCTCCCGCTCATCAAGACGCAACTCAAAGCCTTGATCGCCCGCGACCTTTGGGATATGAACGAATATTTCCGGGTGATGAATACGACGAACGAAAGTGTACAGAAGGCGTTGGAGATTCTCAATTCGGAGGAATATCAGAAGAAACTGAGAGCAAATTAATCCTTATCTCTCCCGATAGAAAACACACATTTCTCTTTCACCTATCACCGTCGGTAATCAAACGCTTTATTCATCGAGGTTTCCGGCGGTGATAGGTTGTTTCTTAACCTATCACCACATCTATCACCTATCACCACCGGATTACGCTTCGCAATATAGTTCGGACCCTTTCCAAGCATACACAGTCATCATGACAAGGTGAACAAGTTCCTTAAACAAGCAGGAATACTTTGCTTTTCTCCCTTATATAGTTTATCTTTGCTACCGATATAGTCTACTCACCACAGCCGTGACGAATTCCTGCCACGGCCATGACGAGAAGCTACCACAGCCGTGGCAAGTAGTTACCACGGCTGTGACAAACGAACGATCAAGGCACCGGAACACAACTATCCTTATGCCTTAATCAAAGAATAAAGGCAGGACAACTTATATAAAGCCGCTTGATAACAAACAAACAACAGCTATATAACACAATCCCCTCTAAGTCCCAAAGATTATTAACCCGGTTTGCAACGACAAAATACGATGTCCTTACAAATAAAATAAATAGAAAATAATGGCAATACAATTTGAATTGTACAAAACTCCCCGTCCCAAGGACGAGACAGACAAAGAGACATACCACGCACGTGTGGTCAACTTCCAGCATATCGACACGGATTATCTGGCCAGACAAATCCAAACGGCAACTTCACTGACCGAGGGAGACGTAAAATCTGTCCTCGAATCTCTAAGCCACTTTATGGGGGAGCGGCTCCGGGAAGGGGAAAGCGTCCATTTGGATGGTATCGGTTACTTTCAGATAAAGCTGAACAGCCAGGAACCAATCACTTCGCCCAAACTAAAGGCAAACCAAATCAAACTCAAAGCCAACATCAGTTTCAAGGCGGATATCAAACTTAAAAAGTCGGTAAGCGTCGTACATCTGGAACGAAGCAAAGTGAAACGGCATTCAGCCTCCCGCTCGAACGAAGAGGTTGACAAGCTCCTGACAAATTACTTCAGCAACAACTCGATATTGACGCGCCCCGACTTTCAAGGGCTGTGCAACTTTACCGCTACCACTGCCGCCCGGCACATCAGACGGCTGAAAGAGGAAAAGAAATTGCAGAATATCAATACGTATTATAATCCGATCTATGCGCCGATGCCGGGGTATTATGGCAGGGCGAAGCTATGAGAAATACGATCAGAATAGTAAAAAGAACTTGCCTAAAGACAGAAAGTAGTAAAATATTCTCTATCTTTAGGCGTACAATAAAAAAATAGATGTAAGCACAAACTTATATTTGAAGAAATGCAACACCTATATATCTATGAATAAACTAATACTAACCGGCCTGCTGGCAGCCGGAGCAATGACACACATTCAGGGTGCTCAATTTGCCGGACAAGAAAACCAACAACAAGACCCGAAGGATAAAAGCCGGCGGCCCAATATCCTTTTTATCCTGAGCGACGACCATACCTCACAGGCATGGGGAATCTATGGCGGAGTTCTGGCAGATTATGCTTATAACAGCAATATCCGCCGGCTGGCAAACGAAGGTGTAGTGCTCGACAACTGCTTCTGCACCAACTCTATCTCCGCCCCCAGCCGCGCCAGTATCCTCACCGGACTTTACAGTCACCGGAACGGGCTTTATACGTTAGCCGATTCGTTGGATACTTCAATTCCCACACTGGCAACCGTCCTGCAAGCCAACGGCTACAATACCGGACTTGTCGGTAAATGGCATATCAAATCGCAACCGCAAGGGTTCGACTATTATTCCATTTTCTACGACCAGGGAGAATACCGCGACCCTACTTTCATCGAAAGCAGCGACCCATGGCCGGGCAACCGTCCGTTCGGCGAGCGCGTGCCCGGTTTCTCCACCGACCTCGTCGCAGAAAAAGCGATCAACTGGATCAAGCAGCAGGACAGCAACCAGCCTTTCCTGATGTGCTGCCATTTCAAAGCCACCCACGAGCCATACGACTACCCGACACGCATGGAACACCTTTATGACGGAGTCACCTTCCCCGAACCGGAGAACTTCCTCGACTGGGGACCGGAAACGAACGGGCGTTCTTTCAAAGGGCAAACGCTCGAAGAACTGGGACATCGCTGGCGAGTTGCTTCCAAAGACCCGGACAAGTGGTGGTGCCGCTATCCCGGACTACCTTTCAACACCGACGGAATGCAACGGACCACCGCCCGGCGTGCAATTTATCAAAAACTGATCCGCGACTATCTGCGTTGCGGAGCCACCATAGACGACAACATCGGCAAACTCCTCAAAACACTGGACGAAATGGGTATTGCCGACAACACCATCGTTGTTTATGTCTCCGACCAAGGTTACTTCCTCGGCGAACACGGCTTCTTCGACAAACGAATGTTTTATGAAGAAGCCGCCCGTATGCCCTTCGTCATCCGTTATCCGAAAAAAATCCCCGCAGGGAAACGCTTGAAAGACCTGATACTCAACGTCGACTTTGCACCGACACTGGCCGAATTTGCCGGAGTGAAAATGGAGAATGTACAAGGACACAGCTTCACCGGCAACCTCGAAGGAAAAACTCCGGCAGACTGGCGGAAAGAAATCTATTACCGTTACTGGACGAATCACGCTATCCGCCCGGCACATTTCGCTATCCGTTCCGAGCGCTACAAACTCATATTCTATTACGCAAAGAATCTGGACATGACCGATACGGAAAACTTTGATTTCACTCCTGCATGGGATTTCTATGATTTAGAAGAAGACCCGCACGAGAATCATAATTTGTATAACGATCCGAAATACGCTCCTATCATCAGACAGATGAAAAAAGATTTATTGAATCTTCGCAAGGAAGTAGGTGACACCGACGAGAAATATCCGGAGATGCAGGAATTACTGGAGAAGTACTATAAATAAGATTTCACTACGGAGGACACAGAGTTTTTATAACGGTGCTGTCAACTTTCTGCTCAAACATAAATGAAAGAAAAAGTTCCGTTTTCCGTAAAAAAACTTATCTTTGTTCCCGGAAGATAATAATTCACGCATAAAACTCATGCCAAAAGATTTATTTTGCATACAATACACCAACTGCACAGGATGTCCCAATGTCAACGAGAACATCCTTGTGTATAGGAACCTACCCAAAGGAGCGCATATCCCGAAGGATAAGTGTACGCAAAACTGTATGCTTTTCATGATAAAAGGCGAATTACTTATCAACAGTGAAGAATATCCCGGAAATATCCTGCGCGAAAAGCAATTTATCCTGCAAGCTATCGGCTCGAAAATAGAGTTGCTTGCCCTCACGGACGTTGAATACATCGTCTACTGGTTTAATGAGTTACCCCTGCTTTGCGAAGAACGTTACCGTGAAATAACGGAACAGGCAGAAGCACCGCTGACCTACACTCCGCTGATCATGAATGAAAGGCTTCATTATCTCATCACCAGTATGCCCGAATTTCTCGGTGAAGAATCACCTTGCAGCAAGTTCATCGAACTGAAATGCAAAGAGTTGGCTTTCCTCATCACCAATTATTATCCGACGCCTCAATTAAGTTCATTCTTCTATCCGATCAGTACGTACACAAAAAGTTTCCATTATTTTGTAATGCAAAACTACAACACGGTGAAGAACGTAGAAGAATTTGCGCATTTGGGAGGTTATACCACCACTACTTTCCGCCGGCTTTTTAAAAACCTCTACGGCATACCTGTATACGAATGGATACTGGAGAAAAAGCGGGAAGGCATTCTGGAAGATCTCCAGCGTACCAATATGCGAATTACAGAGATTTGTAACCGCTACGGTTTCGACTCTCTATCCCACTTCGCACACTTTTGCAAAGACTCTTTCGGCGACACTCCCCGAGCGCTGCGAAAGAAGGCGGCCAACGGTGAAAAAATCGGAAAGGTTGCCGATTAAGGAATAATTTCTTTAATTCCTTGCTCAATCAATCTATTTCCCCTATTTTTGCAGTCCGTAA
>USPQ01000105.1 GCA_900556625.1 uncultured Bacteroides sp.
ATCCCGAAGAGCCGAAAATCCTATGCGTGGGCAACAATCCCGACCGTCAGAACATATACGGGGCGGCTCTCGGTCTGTATAATTCCCGTATCGTTAAACTTATCAACAAGAAAGGGATGCTGAAGTCGTCGGTCATCATAGACGAGCTGCCGACGATATACTTCAAGGGGCTGGACAACCTTATCGCCACCGCGCGAAGCAACAAGGTTGCCGTGTGTCTGGGTTTTCAGGATTTCAGCCAGTTGGTGCGAGACTACGGGGACAAGGAGGCGAAGGTGGTGATGAACACTGTCGGCAATATCTTTTCCGGGCAGGTGGTAGGCGAAACGGCAAAGACACTATCGGAACGGTTCGGTAAGGTGTTGCAGAAACGGCAGTCTATCTCCATCAACCGGCAGGATGTTTCCACCTCCATCAACACGCAGATGGACGCGCTTATCCCGCCGAGCAAAATTTCCGGCTTGACGCAGGGGATGTTCGTCGGTTCGGTGTCCGACAACTTCAACGAGCGTATCAAGCAGAAGATTTTCCACTGTGAGATTGTCGTGGATGCCGAGAAAATGAAGCGCGAGGAGAAAGCCTACAAGCCGATACCCGTCATTACCGACTTCGCGGACGCGAACGGCAACGACTGCATGAAGGAAATGGTGAAGGCGAATTACAGGCGCATCAAGGAGGAGGTGAAACAGATTGTCGCCGACGAGTTGGAGCGCATCGCTGGTGACGAGAATCTGAAACATCTGTTGCAACAGAAATAATATATAACAACAAGATGTATCAGACTCCCGTTTTGAGAATTACTCCTGCTACAGCTATCTGTGACAGGAGTAATTTGTAATTCTTTATATTGAGCATTATGACTATATTAAGTTCAACTAACCATTGCGGCCGTGTTATTTGAAACTTCATTCATTACCTCATTTAATGATTGGGATTTAGATAAAGTGGCTCTTTCTATTTTGAGCTTATCAAGCAAATATTTCAGCCTACGTTCCACCTCATTTGTTATTTCACTCCATTTTTTTACATAGAGGCTATAATTACTGTCATTTTGGACTAAACCAGTAAGCTTATTTATGACCCTTCGACCTACAATATCATCATAGTCTTGTCCTATCAAAATGAAAGTCCAGAACTCATTAGCATCATTAAAACAATCTTGTTTTAGAATAACATCCATATATTGTTCTAATTGATTTAACTGTTCTGATTTTAATTGTTTTATAGTTGTCGGATTTTTGATTTCCACAACTATATTATGAGGTCTCCCATCCCTAAAATCAGTACCAGTAAGAAATAAATCCATTTCTTTGTATTTATTAGGGTGAGCAATATATTTTTTCTCGCTAACTCCACGCAGAATATAAATGTATTTTCTTAAAGCCTCTTCAAATTTGACCTCTTCCGCACATACCATTCTATATTCTTCGCCAAAAATCCAATAGTGTTTTTCTATGAACGACTGCAAATCACGAACTTCATTGGCTTGTAAAGTATGATTAAAAACAATCTTTTTTAGATTCTCCAGTGTCAGCAATCTGTCTGAAATAAGCTTAATCGTGGAAACGACTTGTTTTAACCTCGTTATTTCTAATATTTTTGCAAATTCTTTCCTATCGTTCGAGTCTAATTCAACAACTGCATCTAAAATCTTAAACAGACTATCGCGCTCACCGCTATCCATCACCAAATTTAGAAGTTCTAAGAAAACTCTTTTTTGTTCTTTGTTCAACTTCATGAAAACAGCAGGTTCTACTTCGTATAGTTCCTTTACGAAGTTTTCCAAACCTTCTCTACGCACTATATCCCAATCTTCAGTACCAAATTTAGGGAAAACATCTTCATTCTTATATTTGGTTACCATAACTTCTGCTTGCTCCTTTAGGAATGGGCGTCTTTTCTTTTTGAGAAACTCATTGAGTTGCGTAATTAGTTCCTTAAATAATTTTCTATCAGCAGAATTATCAAACAATTTAGGTTGAATAGCATTATCGTCTAATTCGTTATCACAATTGATTTCATTGAAGAAATCATCAATCACAATTACAGAATGCCAAAAATTATCTCCTTTTTTATTTAATAATGTCGTTTTGGTAAATTTTAACTCCAAGTCATTATTCAAGAAGTAAAATCGAGAATATTCATCATTCATCTTTACATTCCATCGGATATACTTGCATTGAAAGTTGATGTTATTTTTCTGGTTATGTGATAATATCGGTGATATTGATTCTTGTTCTGCTATTATAGAAGAATAATCTAATTCTTGCCCATTGATGTATATTTGATATTCGGATTTCAATTCTAAAAACCACGCAAATTCAGCCTTTAGATAAGGGATAAGAGTCTTCGTTATAAACAAACTGGAAATATCAGAAGAAATCTCATTAAAAACGACACAAGTACCTGTTGTTGTGTCATCAGATACAAGTGGCTCTGTTGTAGTGTAGTCTTTTAAAGTATCGCTATCAATTCTAATGTCATAAGACATTATTTGTGCATCTTTACTATAGCGTGTTTCCCAATTAGCAAATCTCGCAAATTTATAGAAAGTAAAACGACCATAACCGTTTTTTCCTCTTGTAAATTCAGTATTATTCTCGTTGGCTATTCTCTTTTGAGACTCATAGAATTTTTTGAATTTTATAGGTAATTCTTCATAGCAGATGCCTGTACCATTGTCTGTTATTCTAATATTTTTGATTGTGTCCAATTCTGCATTGTCAATTTCAAAATCAATATTTACAACGGTTGCTTTTGCATCAAATCCATTCCATACATATTCGGCAATAGCTCGCTCTGGAGTATATTTATTCAATATTTTCCTAATGCCAGCAGATGTTATTTCTACAGTTTGCGAGTTCATGACTATTTATTTTTAATTAAATCCAGACCTTTCTCCGTAAGACGGTATTTCTGTCGCGGGTGTTTCGGCTTTTCCGGATAAATCGGTTCTACTAAATCCAACCTTATTGCAGGATACAGATAAAGCTCCAGAAAATTGCTTTTGTCCTTCAATCCTATCATTTCCATAACATCTTTTGTCGATAGTGTCTGATTCCCGATTGCAGACAGAACTTTTCCCACTTGCGGGGTAACTGTCGGGTAACTATCGGGCGACTGTGGGGTGACTGTCGGGTATGACCCGACTGCTTTCCGGGTATAGCGGAAAACGACCCATACGCTGTTTCCGTCCGTGTGAAATTCGGGGTCCGGAATGCCGACACGCCGGCACTCGCTTATCATAAGCCCGATGCCCCGTCCCCAACTTTCCAAGACCTCGCTTTTATACAGCACGTTTGCTATGATTAGATTTTGCGGTTCTGAATTATGCCCGCTTAACAGTTTTTCCATTGTTATATCCGGCGGAAATGTCCCGCTGTTCTCTATTTCCACACGGTCGTCATAGATGGCGATTCCCACCGAACTGCCGGGACGGTGGTACAGGCGGTGGCACAACGCATTTGTGCAGCACTCTCTCAATGCCTTGTACGGGATTTCCAGTTCTTCCTCACGGTACAGCCCTTCTATCTTACCGGAAAGTGACAGATGTTTGAAAAAGAACGCCATTGCAGCATCCAGCAGCGCGTAGATATTCCCAGTGACACGTTGATTGTCTATAAACTCGTCTTTCGTCGTGCCTTTGAAACGCGCCAGACGGAGCAGGCATTGGGGATAATAATAAAAATCATGACCGAACAGCACTGCTGAAGCATTGTTAAGTTTCCCGTCATGCAACAGACTGAATTTTTCGAGAATGGTCGGCAAGTCTTCCCTTATGGTTGCTTCAGGTAAACGACCGCTTCTGATTCCCCCGCGAACAGCACTAATGACGGCATGTTCGTCAAGGTCGGATATTTTAAGGTCAGGATTTGCTATTGCCTCCCAAGCGTATTTCCCGCCCCGCTGTATCAGATATTGGTTATATATCTCCTGCGGCATGATGGATGTCGCGCTTTCCACCCGCAGGTAAGCCCGTCCTTTGTAAGAGAACGGACGCATATATCTTTGTTCTTCCGCAGACAGTGCGATGACACTTTTGCCAGTGTCTGGTATTTCAGTATAAGAAACTTCAACTGTGGCAAACGGCTCGATACGCCGGATCGCGTCCGCTATATCCCGCTTGGTTTTGTCGCTCACGTCTTGTCCGATGATTTTTCCCTTGTCGGTGACACCGAACAATACCGTGCCGCCTTCGCCGTTAAGGAAGGCGCAAAGCGTTTCCATGCCGCGCTCCAACTGTCCGGTGGTTTCCTTGAACTCCACCCGTCCGCATTCTTTTTCGGCTATCAACCGTTTTATTATGTCGAGGTTGTCTATGCTCATATACAATTCTGTAACGTGGGTACAAAGATAGTGCTTTTCGCTGGTTTTCGGGCGAATAGATAACGAAATGTATCTACACAGCAGGACAAAACCTACAAAAAATCAGAGAATGACATAACGTCACCCCCTGATTCATCATTGGTACAGGATTATTTTCTCAAACGTTCCATTTCCTCGTCGCGGAGCATCCTCTCGTTCAGTTTCTCCTGCATCCTGTCAAGGAAGTAAGTGCGGCTTTCGTTTTTCCGGCGTTTGATGTCGATATAGAAACGGTAGCAGTCCTTTGATTCGATACCGAAAATCTTGTAGAGGAGCGGGGCGAGCTGTTTGAGCGGCATGTTGCCGTTGTTGATGCAGCCCATCTCGTTGATGCCGTAGATAAGTTCCACGAGGTCGATGGCGTTGCCCGTCCATTGCAGGGGTGAGGCGGGATTTTCGGTTGTGTTGTCGGAGGATGTACGGATGGGGATTAGTGGTGGCACTTGGGGAGCGGCAAGGAACTTCTGCATCTTCCTCACTAAAGAGAGTGCCTTGCTGATATAGGCTGCAACCTCCCTCTTTTCTTCGGGAAGATTGCGCATGGGATGGTGCTGCAACTCGATTTCGATGTAAGCCAGTGCGATGATGGTGCGGTTGGTGTCCACATTGCCGCTGCATAGCTCGATTACTTGCGTGGCGAAAGCCGTATATGCCGTTTCCATATTGCAGTCCCCGGCTTCGTTTATACGGCGGAAGAACTCGGTTTCCGCCAATAAGAAATAATTCATATCCTGTCAATTTTGAAATTTTACACTCTGTTTTTCGGTATGCGCACATGAATATGATTGGCAAAAAGCGTGTTCATAAAATAAAAAATCCGGCACACTCTCTGCAAGGTGCTGGATTTCAGTGTGATAATTTTGCAATTTATTTGTCTGTCAGGAATTATTTTCGACTTAAAGTGTTCATTTCCTGAACATTCGTCCATTTTCCGGACATCAAACGCACGCTTTATAGATATGGCGGACCACTCCGTTGCGGTACACCTTCTGCGAGGTCAGCGTCCATTGTTCCTGTGGCAAGGCGGACTGGAAGAAACGCTTTCCCGTTCCGGCAATGAAAGGAAGCGTATAAAGTATGATTTCATCCACCACACGCATACGTAACAGCCCATTGATGTAGTCCGCCTTTTCAGGAGTGACTTCCGCCAGATAGCAGATGTCTGTTGCGGATTTCCGCCATTCGTCGAGCATAGAGATGGAATAGTCGGGTGTGATATGATAAAGGGCGTTTTCCCTTATCTCGTTGATACCGCAATCTTCAAGGCGCAGTTCCTTATACGCTTTGCAATATAACTCGGAGCTTTGACAACCGTCCATCGTGAGGACGGCAAGAATCTGTACTTTACCCATTAGCGTTTCCTTTCGTTGGGCAAGGGCAAAAAAGTAGCGTGCAATCCACGCTATCACTAATGGAGGCTCTGGAATGCCCTTAACAGGAATAGGTGAATGCACGCTATGCGTAGGCATAGCATAAGCAATCACGCAATAGTTCCTGTTAATGTTAATTTTCCAGATTCCCATTAGGACGCCTTGCGGTCTTATGTTATATATAGGCGGCAAAAGGCTCTGCCAATCGCCGTTACCTTCTGATATGTCATGCAAAGATAGCCATTTTCAGCGAATTGCGGGCTATGGTTGCTCAAATTTATACTTCAATCCATATTCTTCCAGTTTATTATAGAGTGTTGTCCTGCCTATTCCAAGCAATTCGGCAGCGACCTTCCGGTTCCCGTCAGCCTGCTTCAAAGCACGCAGAATCCGCTCTTTATCTTCCTCGTCGTTGCGTAGGGAGAAGCCGGTAACAGAGGTTGTTTCGGTTATCCCAAGTTCCAGATGCTCTTTTGTGACAAGTCCCGTCTGAGCCTGCAACACCGCACCCATGATTTTCTGTCGAAGTTCGCGCACGTTGCCCGGCCATGAATGGGTCAGCAACGCTTTCCGTGCTTCGGAACTGAAACCGCTAACCTTGCACTCCAATTCCTTATTGGCAATCTCACGGAAGAACTCCGCCAGCGGCATGATGTCCTCCTGACAGTCACGTAAGGGCAGAACGGTTATTTCAAAGTCATGTAGGCGGTATAACAAATCCTGCCGGAAACGCTTTTCATTGACCGCCTTTTCCAGATTCTCGTTGGTGGCGGCGATGATGCGGACGTTGAAACTGCGGTCGGACTTGTCGCCAACGGGACGGAACCGCCGTTCCTGTATGGCACGGAGTAACATCTGTTGAGTTTCTGGTGCGAGATTACCCACTTCGTCTAAAAACAATGTGCCGCCTTCCGCCTCGTGGAAATAGCCTTTCTTTGTGTTTTCAGCACCAGTGAACGCTCCTTTGACGTGTCCGAAGAACGCCGATGGTGCAAGCTCTTTGGTGAGTGAGCCGCAGTCCACCGCCACGAAAGGCTTGCCTGAACGCTTGCTTTTATCGTGCAGTAGATGGGCAATATGCTCTTTGCCAGTACCGTTCTCCCCGAATATCAGTACGCTCATGTCGGTAGGAGCTACCAGCCTTATCCGGTGCATGATTTTCTGAAAGGCTGAACCGTCACGGGCAAATACGGGCATGCGGCTTCGCCCGATATTCCGCTCTTTCAGTATGGTGCGGAGCAAAGGCACGAGTTTGTCCTCCACGAGTTGCTTGGGTATGTAGTCCAGCGAACCGAGTTTCATGCTTTCAACCGCCGTATGTACTTCGGCATAGTCGGTCATGATGATGAACGGCTGCGTCATGCCTTCTTTGCGCATCCAGCGCAATAGGTCGATGCCGTCACCGTCAGGCAAACGCAAATCAGAAACTACTATATCATTGTCAGTGGCTTGTTGCAGAAGTTTCTTCGCTGTCGAGAGGTGGAAAGCCTGCACGGTACGGAATTTCTCCCGTGCCAGCAGGTTGCAGACAAACTCGCAATATACGATGTTGTCCTCCACCACGATGATTTTTGTTTTATCCATTTTCGTATTTTCTCCTTTCTTCTTTTGCCAGCCGGATTATCTCCGAACCCTTATCCAATACGGCAGTCACGGCGTTGTTCAATGCTTCATAATCGGGAACGGCACTCCCATGAAGCTGTTTATAAAGTTCCCTTAATGGTTGGTCGGCACGCAGTATCTCCCACGAACTATGTAGGTGGTGTGTCAGGGCGTCCAGTTCTTGAAAGTCTTTCCGTTGTTCCGCATCCCTGACCGACTGCATTTCCTTTTCGGTTTCCGCTATCAGTTTATCCAACATGACGGATTCATTGCCGTAAGACAGTAGGGAGGAGAAATCAGGCTTTTCATTTTGTTTACCTTTCATGGCGCACTTGTCGGAAACTTCCATCAGCTCCGATATGGAAAACGGCTTGAGAAGGCAATCGGAAAATCCACGTTCTAAAAGTTCCTCTCTGTTGCAACTGCCCGAAGCGGTTGTTACAATAATCGGAATGATCCTTGAATTGCCCACATTGGAGGTGCGTAGCAGTTCCAACAGCTCGAAGCCGTTTATATCCGGCATATTCAAATCGGTCAGAAGCAGACTGTATTCTTTCCGGCGTATCATTTCCATCAGTTCCGCAACATCGGTGCAAGTGTCGCAATGTATCCCTTCTTGTGCATACATTTCTTTCAGCATTAGGAGAAGTACCTTGTCATTGTCGATGGCAACAATATCATGGAGTGTTCGGTTATGATGAATCTGTGTTTTATTTATCCGTTCCGGCAATTCCTCGGCTGACTGCATGGGTATCTCCACCGTGAAACGGCTGCCCTTGCCTTTCTCGCTCTTCAGCTGGATTGTGCCGCCGAGCATTGTCACAATGCGCTGAACAATGGAAAGACCTAATCCGAAGCCGTCCTTTGCGGCAGCGTTTGACAAACGTTCAAACGCACCGAACACACGTTGCTGTTCCTCTTCGGTCATACCCGAACCCGTATCTTTGACGATAAGTTTCAGCATACCGTTATCATACCCCATTGTCAGAGAAACGGCACCGTTCTCAGTGAACTTGATGGCGTTTGACAGCAGGTTATTTCCAATTTGTAGAATGCGTTCCTTATCGGTCAGTACAACAGCATCCGTGTGATTCGTCACAGTAAGAGCAAGTCCCTTGTTTATGGCAATTGGCATAAACTCTGATTCGAGCGTATGCGCTATTGATGAAATCCTACACGTGGAGAAATTAGGCTGTTCCTTGCCGTCGTCCAGCCGGAAGAAACTCAGAAGAGTATTAAGCATTTCACGCATACGGTCGGAGGATTGCTGAATATTTCGGATATACATCCCGGTTTTATCCGCATTGAAGTTTTTTTGTATCAGTCCGGCATAGCCCGTTATTGCAGTCAGCGGTGTGCGTAATTCATGGGTAATGGTATGTACGGCTTTCTTGCGGGAGGTTATCAGTGCCTCGTTTCGCTTTGCCATTTGTTGCAGTCGCTCGATTAAATCTGCGGTTTCCTGTTTATATCGCTTGATGCGGTTGGCATTTCGGTGTATGATGATATATGATATGACCAGTAGCAGTATAACGAACCCTGTCAAGCCCCCAATCTGAATGAACGACCGTTCCCGCATGGCTGTTATCTCGGCTTCCCGCTTTTGTAGGTCAGTTTGTACTTTCCCGTCTATTTGAACAACCAGTCCTTGCAGTTGCCTGTTAAGTTCCGCATTTCGTGCGGCAAGGCTATCGGCATGAACCGATAAGCGGCGGCTTTGTGCCTGTTGTTCGGTTCTCATATTCCGGTTAAAGGAACGGTGCATCGTGGTAGTCACAGTTGGTTTCGCTTCTTCCTTTTTGCCGAAGATGCCCAAGAAACCTTTGCGCTTGGACTTCTTGGGCTGTTCCTGTACACTCTTCTGCACGATTACAGGTACTTGACTGGTTATCTTATCGTTGATGGCTTGTTGTTGTTCAAGTATTTGAACGATTTGGCACATCTGCCGTTCCTTATCTTCGAGAAGATGGCGTACGCTGTCTATACGCTCTGCCGGATAGGTAGCTTTGAAACGGCAGAGCATACTATCCATTGCCATACGCTGTGCATGGTAATGTTCGATATCTTTATCGTTCCATTCCAGTATTGTTTCACCAAATAGAGAAAATTTTATCATTTGAATATTGATATTGTTTATCTCTTTTCGGAACTCGTCTATTTTTTTATTGTCAAGTTCTAATGCTTCTATCTCCTGCCATTCATAGAAGCTATTATATGCTATAC
>USPQ01000106.1 GCA_900556625.1 uncultured Bacteroides sp.
GCGCACTACGTTCGGGACGTAGGGGTCGGGCGTTCGAGTCGCCTCATTCCGACAAGGTAAAGGGTAGCTTTCTGGAATACAGCAAGTTACCCTTTATTATTTTTAGGCTGTCGGGACGTAACCGGAACAGCCGGACTGAAATCTATCAACCTATTATATCATGAAGAACAGATTCTACATTTTGACGGCAACAGCACTCTCTTTGCTGTGTTTCAGTTGCACAAAGACTCAAGTGGCTCATTCTGAGAATGAGAAGACAATCACTCCGCCTATCATGGGTTGGAGTTCCTGGAATGCTTTCCGAGTAGATATTAGTGAAGACATTATTAAACATCAGGCCGACCTTATGGTAGAAAAAGGTTTGAAGGATGCGGGCTACCACTATATCAACGTAGACGATGGCTTCTTCGGCAAACGTGACGACAACGGAATCATGTTCACCAACGAGAAACGTTTCCCGAACGGAATGAAACCGGTTGCCGACCACATACACAGTCTCGGCATGAAAGCGGGAATCTATACGGATGCAGGCAATAACACTTGTGGTTCTATCTGGGACAACGACCTTGCAGGAGTAGGCGCAGGTATCTATGGGCACGAACCTCAAGACGCCCAGCTATACTTTGGCGACTGGGGCTTCGACTTTATCAAAATAGACTATTGTGGAGGCGATGTCCTCGGACTGGACGAGGAAGAACGTTATACTTCTATCCGCAACAGCATTGACAAAGTAAACAAAAACGTTTCCGTCAACATCTGCCGCTGGGCTTTCCCCGGTACCTGGGCAAAAGATGTGGCAACTTCCTGGCACATCAGTGGAGATATCAATGCACATTGGGGATCACTGAAATATGTAGTCAGAAAGAATCTTTATCTATCTGCCTATGCCGGAAACGGACATTACAACGATATGGATATGATGGTGATCGGATTCCGTGACAATAGCAAAGTAGGCGGAAAAGGACTTACTCCGACAGAAGAAGAAGCTCATTTCGGTTTATGGTGTATCATGAGTTCGCCTCTCCTAATCGGCTGCAATCTGGAAAACCTGCCGGATTCTTCACTCCAATTACTTACAAACAAGGAATTGATCGCACTCAACCAAGACCCGTTAGGATTGCAGGCGTATGTGGCACAGCATGAAAATGAAGGTTATGTACTGGTGAAAGATATTGAGCAAAAACGCGGCAATGTACGTGCCGTTGCACTTTACAATCCTTCGGATACGTTATGCAGCTTCTCTGTACCGTTTACCTCACTCGAATTTGGTGGAAACGTGAAAGTACGCGATTTAGCAAGACAAAATGACTTGGGAAATTTCTCCGATGTATTTGAACGAACACTGCCTCCTCACAGCGCTATGTTCCTCCGCATGGAAGGAGAAACGCGTCTGGAGCCTACATTATATGAAGCCGAATGGGCATACTTACCTCTATTCAATGATTTGGGTAAAAATCCTAAAGGCATTATTTATGCTCATGACAAGGATGCTTCCGGTAAGATGAAAATTGGATTCCTCGGCGGAAAACCGGAAAACTATGCAGAATGGCGGGAAGTATATAGTACAGACGGCGGACGCTACCAGATGACTATCCAATATTCACACGGCAAAGGACGACAGCTGGAAGTTGATATCAATGGCGTCATCACTAAGATTGCCGCATTGGGGGAAGATGAGAAACATAGTCAAATCACAATTCCCGTTGAATTGAAGGCCGGTTACAATACGATCCGAATGGGCAATAGTTATAACTGGGCACCGGATATCGACTGCTTCACATTAACCAAAGTATTATAATACAGTATATAAAAAAGAGCAAAGATGAGACAAGTTCACTTTTGCTCTTTTTTATTTCAGACATATAATCACTCCATTACCGTCACACAAGCTTTTCCGGTTAAAAATACATTTAACTTGGAATCATTTTTCTCAGGAATCCAGATCATACGCTCACACTCTCCTTTTTGAAGTTGTACATTTGCATAATGTGCGGTTAAATATTCCGTACCGATATGGCATTTTTCAACATTTACAGACCAATTACCCATCATACCCAGATTCAAATACAGATTATTAATAGTCCCACTCTGAAAATCCACATTCCCGCCACTCCTGATGACTTGCAAAGCTGCAAAATCACAAGAATCGACCACAATAGAATTAGACGTATCAATGGACAAAGAATCCTTTTCCAAATGTTTGAATCCTATGTTCTGCGAATTAATATCATTTATAATACACTCCACATCTTGCGTCATATCCAATCGCATGTCTCCTATATTCATTCCCATAAATTTGGATTTCTTAAACTCCTGCGGAAGTTGATCCAGCGAATAGTCCAAAAGGATTTTCAACGTGTCCCCCATAACGGTCATTTTCAGATAGTCATTTACCTTCTTCGAGCAAGAAAACAGATTCTTCCCTTCTTTTGAAGGCTGCACTTCCAGAAGAGAATTCGCCAGCCAGACGTTACGTTCTGGCGTATACAGCCTTGTTTGAGTCAGCCAGACCACCCGGCAAGCCGGCACTTCTTTGGTTATCTGCTCTCCTTGCAAATTCAGTTGATTGGAAATGTATGGCCTTCCTAAACAAAAAATCATAAACATTCCGCCTACCAGCACACAAAGTCCGGCTACAAAAAGTCCTATTAATATATAAGTTGTACGTTTCATAATATTTATTTTACTGTTCTTTTTTACAAAATTCCCGGTACATATCCGTGATTTCCTTTATAGGAATATCCAGTGTCTTGATTTGGCGGAAGAAGTAATCCAGTTCTTCCTTCAAAAAAGTATTCTTCCTCAGTGAATGAATCAATTCTCTCGCACCGGTGGCGACAAAATAACCAATACCGCGTTTATTATAAATAATATTCTGTGACTGGAGATAATCGAATGAGCGCATCACCGTATTGGCGTTTACTTCCACAATAGTAGCATATTCTCTGACAGAGGGAATACGTTCCTCCTCAGCAAACTGTCCTAGAAGTATCTCATCACAGATTCTATCTGCAATCTGTAAATAAATAGCTTTACTTTCTTTAAAATTCATAGTCTAAAGTATTACATACGTTGAATGATCTCAGACTCCTTGAAACGGAAATAAGCGAGCGTCCAATTTACGAATGCAAAAAGCATAAAGCCCACAGTTACCATGACAGTAACCTGTTCCTTCGTTATTGAAGAAAAAATATAACCATAATCTTTACTGCTTCCGCTAAATAACATATCCCCCACCAACATTCCGACCAGTACATAAATTAAAACAATTATCGTAACAGAAACAAATGTTTTAAGAAACGAATTTTTCGGCCATACAGAACTGCCCAATACAAACAATGACTGTACAAAGCAATAGATAGAAAGCACCAGTGTCAACTCATACGTTTTGTGGAACAAGTACCACCGTTTCCCGCTACCTACCAAATCTCCCAGATTGACAGGAAGTATCACTTCTTTTACGTCCGGATAGATAAGCGAATAAACCAATACCCGTGTATAATCAGCCAGTTCAAAGGTAATGAAAAAAACAACCAACAAGACAACAGTTGATACCAACCAACGAGAAAAGAATTTCTCAAAAGGAGTGGCCGGTGTCATTAATACAGACAGCCTGTTTGTCTTGCTTTTCATCTTCTCCATTGTCAACGACCCGCTTAAACAACCAAATCCGAATAGAAACCAAAGAAAAGCTATTAATATAAATCCCCAGGCAGGATCGGCCTCCATATGACGTTCGAGAAAACGAACCGAATCGTGAGTACGATATGCAAAATATCCGTTCCAGACCAACACAACAGTCATCACCCCATAAAGCAATACAATACGAAGTACATTCGACTTCCAACTCTCCACCATTTCCTTGCGGCAAAGATTCATAAAACGAGGCAAACTAAAAAAAGTATCTTTTATCATCGTCTTTTATTTTTGAGTTTGAAACAATCGGGCCATCTCCTCGGGAGCAGCCAGTGTAGCATTAAAAAGAAGTTCCAGATTTATGTCCGATTCTTCCTTCTCTTTATTAGGAAGGATCAGGTAATTACCCTGAATAGTAGGAATGGCAAAAAGAGCTGTCTGCGCCAGTTCGCGATCATCACTCTCTACAAAGAAAAGCTTTTCGCAGATACTACTTGTCGATTCGTCCAGCAATACACGGCTTTCATCCATAATCAGTACATGATCGAGCACCTTGTCAATATCACGAACCTGATGTGTGGAAATCACAATCGTCTTATCATCCGACATCCCCGATGCGATAAACTTACGGAACTGGCTTTTTCCGGGAATATCCAATCCGTTCGTCGGTTCGTCCATGAGCAAAAGCGAAGTATTCGTTGCCAGTGCAAAGCTCATAAATACTTTTTTCTTCTGGCCCATAGAAAGCGAACCGAGGTTGATATCCATATCCATTTCAAAGTAATGAAGATACTTAATCATATCCTCCTTGCTGAAACGGGGATAAAAAGAACTGTTCAACTCAATATAGCTGACTAAAGATACAGGAGGCAGTTCAAATTCTTCAGGCACTAGAAACATATCCTGCAAAGTTACCGGCAACCGGCGGCGTACATCCGTATCGTGAAACATTACCTTGCCACCTTTAGGAGTCAGCAGACCGGACATCAGATAAAGGAGAGTGGACTTTCCGGCACCATTCTTCCCCAGCAATCCATATACCCTGCCCGATTCGAACGCGAGAGAGAAGTCGTGCAGTACAACACGCTTCGATTTACGATAAGTAAATGAGAGGTTTTCTACTGTAATCATAGCATTTTCTTTTGATTATCAATTGTATTTTAGTGTATTAGTATAATAGCACACTGCAAATGTAGACAATCTTTTCAATATTCCAATAGAAAAGCAAAAAAAAGTGTAAAAAAAGGAGGAGCTAAGATCACTCTCCACTCCTCCTGTCACGACAAACAACTAAAATTATTCACTATTTGATGCCGTCCAATGCCCTTTTAGCAGTAGCATTAGCGGGGTCTATAGCCAGAATTTTACTCCAGTACTCCTTGGATTTCTCCTTATTGGCTTTTGCTTCCGCTTTCAATGTGGGGTTTTCAATAGCCAACAAATAATAATATCCGAGATAACTGTAACACTCTACCAACGCCGAATTGTAATGAGGGTCGTTCTTGCTTTCCAACAATGCGGCTACTTCTTCATAGAAAGGTTTCGCCAATCCCTGCGTTGTTTCGGGGTCGAGTGCAGAATTTGCACGTGCTCTCCAAAAATTGCCTAAATAGCTATCCGGAGCGGCCTCTGAAATCACTTGGAAAACAGAATCGGCAGACATCAGTGCCTGCTTACGTTCTTCAACATTGATAGTCAACGAATCGGGTTGTGTACCTGCACCATAATAAAGTCTGCCCAACTGGAACTGCAAATCAGGAGTCTGCTTTTCCTTTTCGAGAGACGAGTAATATTTATGATATGCACCGATCGCTTTTTTATAATCATTTTTCTGCTCGTAAACAGAGGAAATATTCTTATACAAATCCGTCTTTGTCGGATCCAGTTCCACAGCCTTCTCATATTGGCCGACAGCTTCATCATATTTCTTCAGTTCTTCCAGCAAATGTCCGTAATACATATAGTCCAGATAAGAATAATCCGCCTTATCACATTCATTAAAGAAAACGTCCGCCGCCTTCAATGCTTCTTCAAAGCGTTTCAAGTCCGTATTATTATACATCGCCAAACGGTTGAATGCCGCATGACGCGGGTTCTTTTTCAATCCCATATTAGCCACTTCAAGTGACTTCGCAAAATCATGATTCAAGAACAAGGCGAATGCATATTTCACCAGATCCTCTTCGTTAGCCGTCGGTCCCATTGCAAAACGGGAATAGGCATCGGCCGCCTTACTGAAATCGTTCTTCAAATAATAAATCTCTGCTAATTTCTTGTCTATGGCTGTGTTGGACGGTTCAAGGGTCTTTAATTGATTCAGCTTTTCTATGGCCAGACCGGCATTTGCTGACTTATAAATATCAGCATATTTCAGATACGCAGGCGTGCAACGCGAATCAAAATAAATAGCTTCCTCATACTTCTGTGAAGCAAGACCTGCATTTTTCTGCTTGGCCGCAATATCCCCTTCCAGCACGGAAGCCAAAGCAGACTTGCCATTCGCTTTTTTAGCAAGAGCAGCGTACATTTGTGCTTCGGACAACTTGTCGGCCTGCAAATAAGCTTCGCCGATAGCTGTCAAAAGTTCCACATTCTTTTTATTTTTTCCTTTTATCAGTTGTTCAGCTTGCTCGGCAGCTTGCGCCGGATCCGACTGAATAGTTTCTTTCAACTTTGCAACTTCCATCTGCCATTCGGCATCGGACGATTGTGCGTAGAGCGACCCAACTGCTATAAACGCTCCAGCTAAAAACATTTGTACTCGTTTCATGATAGTCTTAATTTTAGTTATTATTCGTCTTTCACATGGACAATACGCACCGGCTGAGTAGCCGGAACAAGTCCAGATTTTAATATAATCCGCTGCCCTTTATCGGATGTCATAAAAGAAGTGAATCCCCAAGGCAGCCCACTACGAGGATCATTCAGTAATGCATAAATCGATCTTGCCAACGGGTAGTTACCATAATACAGATAAGCCTGATAAGGTTTGTAGCTGTTGACAGGAGTCGCCACATCCTCGGCACTCACCCCCATAACCCTGATCTCCTGCCGGAAAGAAAGATTAGTCGTATCACTGCGGTCTCCCAACCAGTTTACTCCGATCACTCCCATTGCTCCGGGATTTTCCGCCACATAATTTATCACCTGTTGATTTGTCTTCAACGCACTTACATTGCCCGTAGACAAAGGTTTCCCGCCACAAACAGAATCTATTGCAAAACGCACGGTGCTAGAGTTTTTATTATCAAACACCACCTGAATATCCTTCAAACGGGAATTAGGGTTCACCGCTTTCCACTCTTTCACTTCTCCTGTCAGGATACGGCGAAAATTACGCACACTTATCAAAGAATCCGGATTCGCACGGTTCACAATCAATGCCAGCCCGTCCGTAGCCAGCTTCATCTCCCGAGGATAGAACTTCCGGCTGTGAAACGAATTCATTTCTTCCTCGGTCAGTGTCCGGGTTGTAATAGCCAACCGGACACTGTCTTTCAGAAGTAAATTAATCGCCTCGACCTCAGTCGTGTAACGAGGGACAATTCCGGCCAATGGATACAGGCTTTCAAATACATCAATCTCTTCCTGTATTATGGGTTCGAAACTTTCATCCGCCGCAATAGCTATCACTCCAGACGAATAAGTATCCGTCGGTCCCTCCTTCGATTTAGAGCGGCAAGCACTTAATACCGCCAACAAAACGATTCCTATCAGCCAAAATTGTCTCTTCATCATCATATTATTGTAACCTGAACATTACCGGAACAGTAAATTTTACGCGCACCGCTTTTCCATTCTGCTTACCCGGGATCCACTTCGGCATACTTTTTACCACACGTACCGCTTCTTTATCCAGATAAGGGTCTACCCCACGAGCCACACGCACATCCGTGATCGAACCGTCGCGTTCTACTACAAACTGTATAATCACGCGTCCCTGTGTTCCATTCTCCTGTGCAATAGTCGGATACTTGATATTCTTACCCAAATAAGACATCAGTTCCTGTTGTCCACCCGGGAAAGTCGGCATTTGCTCTACCATATCAAACACCTTTTCGGGTTCCGGCTCAGCCTGTGTCACCACTTGTTTCAAGTCGGCGATATCCTTGCCGTTGGCTTCGTCATTACCTTTTACATCGGCAATGGAAATAGCCACCTTGGTAGAAGTCAACTCTTCCTGACTCTTGATTTCATTATCCTCGTGCACTTCCTCATCTTTCTTGATGACGGGAGCAGTAAACTTGATGGAGCTTTTCAATGCAGGAGGTGGAGGCGCAACGGGTTCCACCCGTTTCATCTCTTCCTGTTTGATTTCCGGTTCTGCCAATTTCGACAGAGTAGTGACCTCCGTCATCACTTCCTTCTGCTTCGGGGTTGCCAACTTCACCAGCGTAGGAATCGTAAATCCGATTAATGCTATGACCAGCACTGCCAACATCGCGAGATTATGGCGCTTAGTCGAGTTAGCACGCATCTTGTATGCACCGTACGCTTGATTCTTGCCTTCAAAAATCAGTTGACACCATTCCTGAGAAGTTAAATCTATTTTTGCCATTTTACTTTTCTTTTTTAGGTGTTACATCATTTATCGGCTATATTCTGTGACAGCTCTCCCTTAGAATCAAAATTCTTAATCAAGAATCGATCCGCTTCGGCAATGTCCGTTATCACATATTTACCAATATTACATATCTGCATTTCGTCCAGTGCATCAATCAGATTCATATAAGAAGCATCGTCCGTCGCCTTGATAATCACAGTCGGCGTATCTTTTCCACTCTTTATTTCGGAAACCTGTTTCTTATATTCTTCATCCGATATCTTAAGATCAAGTTTCTGCTGTTTCAAAGCTCTCACTTTATTGACAGCAGTTGCATTCTTTTGAAGAAGTATGCTACGCAACCCATCCGGGCCATAAGTAGTCTCCTTCAATGAGGTATAATCCTTATAGTTAGGTTCTCCCTCATAATAATAGAGCTTATTGTCCGGCCCCAGCAGCAATGTGATTGCCTGCGAAGCCTTTACCATACTCTTCTGTTCTTCAGTTATATTCTTATCGTTACTCGGCATGCTTATCTCCATCGTCTGAGGTTTGCTCAACGTGGTACAAAGCATAAAGAAAGTAATCAGCAACATATTCATGTCCACCATCGGAGTAAAGTCTACCCGTACAGCAAATTTCTTCTGCTTGCTCTTTCCATTTTTTCCGCCGCTCTCTTGTACTTCAGCACTCATTGTTTTTCCTCCCTTTTAATCTTCAGATTCCACTTTGAGCGAAGTAATCAGATTATACCGATTCTCCCTCAAGTCCTGAAGTGAGTTCATAACGTTCTTTATCACCGAGTATGGAGTTGAAGCATCAGCTTTGATAGCAATTCGCAGGTCAGCGTTGGCAGCACGTGCGTTACGTACCCATGACTTGAACTGGTTATCGACGCTATCGCATGGAATTCCCTCATTCTTCAGAATCTTGTCTCGTTGTTCTTCGGGAAGATCCAGGAATTTCTGCATACTTCTAATAGGTACTCCGAAAGTAGAAGACAGAACAAACCGCTTCTCCTGCTCAGGAGTAAACTTAATGCCATACTCATCACCCATGCTCTCCAAAACAGCCTGCATATCCTGCTGTTTATCGAGGCTCATAAATATTTTCCCATCCGGATCTACCAGAATCTGAAGCACATTTGTCTCCGGAATCTTAATTTCCGATACGGAAGCCGGAGTGTTGACCTGCACCGGTTCTTTCTTCACAAATGTTGAAGTCAACATAAAGAAAGTCAGCAACAATACGGTCACGTCACTCATAGCAGTCATATCTATGAACGTACTTTTCTTTTTAATTTGCGCTCTACCCATGATTAATA
>USPQ01000107.1 GCA_900556625.1 uncultured Bacteroides sp.
ACATATACTTCCAGTTATAATGATACGCCAGTAAAGCCGTTACCAGCATCGAAGCCTGTCCCCCACCGTAAACCAACGGGTAAAAATAAGAATAAAACTCACTACGTACATTCTTCGGACTGAAAATCTTTTGGGCATAACGAATAAACCACAACATAAGAAATCCTTTCATAAAACCGACGGCAAAACTACAAACAATCAGAATATCTGCGTTTTGCGTACGTGCGCAAACCCAACTCAAGAAGAATTGCAGTACCAAATCAATCAACAACAGAGACTTCACAGAAAAGGCTGCCAGCACTTTAGGAATAATCGGATAAGCGATAGCCATGCCCGCTGAAGCAGCATAATATCCCATCGTTATATCTTCCGAATTAGTGCCCAGCGTGTTCGATACTTCCAGCATACTGCCTGTATATGAACCATTGAGCATCGTGACCGGGAGAATCACGATGAAAATACTGATAAGTCCAAGCCAATCGGGCACCCATTGACGAACAGGTGCCTCCAATTCTTTCATGGTAATCATTTGCGTAGAGCTTCTGTTTCCACCATCATCCCGGCTCTCAACTGCGCCATTTCTTCCGGAGAAACATCTTCCAAGTCAATCCGCACGGGTATTCGCTGTTGCACCTTTACAAAGTTACCGGCAGAGTTGTCCGTAGGAACCAGGGAATATTTAGACCCGGTTGCTTCGGAAATCGCGGTGACCTCTCCGTGAAAAGTCTTTCCGGGCACTGCATCTACTTTTACACGTACTTGCTGACCAATATAGATATTAGCAATCTGCGTTTCTTTATAATTAGCGGTAATCCATTTATCCTTGTTACGCACCAGATAAGAAATAGTCTGCCCGGCCGGCACATACTGACCGGGTTCAAGCGTGCGCCTGCCCATATATCCATCATAAGGAGCAGTGAGAACCGTATAAGAGAGACTCAACTTCGCCAAATCCAAATCTGCTTCCTTCCGCAAAATAGCAGCCTCCGCACCGGTTGTCTTCTTGCTTGTTTCCGCATATTGTGATAATGCCGCCTGTTTCTGCGCAACTAATGCCTGATAACGTGCCTTTGCCGCTTCATAAGCAGCTTTTGTCTGTTCATACTGCTGTTCCGGGACTGATTCTTCTTTTAACAGACGTTCAAAACGATGATAATCCTGTTCCAATTGCCAGAGTTTTGCTTTCGCTTCGGCAATGTTGGCATCCTGTACGGCAATATTCGTATGGGAAGTTTCAATTCCCGAATGAAGTACATCCTGCGAACCATGCGCATCCAACAATGCAGCTTCCGCTTCTTTCACCTTAATCTGATATTCACGATTATCAAGCACCAGCAGCGTATCTCCCTGACGGACATATTGATGCTCCTTAAAACGCACCTCCTTTATATAACCCGAAGCCCGAACATTCAAAGGAGCCACATATTGATCTACAAAAGCATCATTCGTCACTTCGTAATTAACGTAACGCCAAAAGTAAGTAGCCGTCCACCAAAGCCCGGAACCTGCCAAACAGATACATACCAAATTTAAAACGATATTACGAACTCTTACTTTTTTCAGCTTCTGCTGTTTTTCTTTCAATTCATTTGCCATAACAATTCACCCATAAATCATAAATCTGAAATCATAAATCTCCACAAGCCTTCTGAAGTTGATAATAAGTATAAATCACACGAGTACGCGCATTGACCAACTGCAATTCTACATTCAAACGGACGGAATTTGCATCAAGCAAATCAGTCAGGATAGCCAACTGATTCAGGTAACGATTCTGCATGATACGATAATTCTCTTCCGCTTGTCGGACTGACAGCTTTAGAGCTTCCACCCTTTGCAACGCTTCCCGGTGGCGTAAAAAAGCCGAACGGACATCGACGCGGATTCCCTGCATCTTCTGCTCTTCCTCATTTTTCCGCAAGGATACCATCAGTTTGCTCTCTTTTATTTTATGGTTATTCTTGTACAGTGACGATAAAGGATAGGCAACCGACACACCTACATTCCAGTTATTATTATACATATCTGCCAACGTACGTGAGATGGGGCGCGCCAAAGTATTCGACGCATAAAGCGATACACTGGGAAGAGAAAAGGACTTGACAGAACGGATTTCATTCCTCGCCAATTCTGTTTGTGCACGAAGCAGCCTCATCGCCGGATCATTCGCATAAGCCTGAACAATATAATCATCATACGGCTGCAAGGCAACTGCCTGATAAAGAACAGTAGTATCGGGTTTTAATAATAAATTCTCGTCCTGTCCCAATAAGATATCAAGTTGCTGCGATACAAGCACAATGCTGTTTTCCGTTTCCTGTAGAGACAGGCGATCATTAGTCAACTGCATTTCGCTCCGCAACACATCATTGTTCGTTATCAAACCCTCCTTTTTCATCCGCCGTATATCGTGTAGCCGGAGTTCTGACTCCTCAATATTCCGCGCCAGTACCTCATGCTGCTTAAACAGACTAAACAGATTCATATACTGATTCAATAACCTTAGCTTTATTTCCGCCTGATCGGTCAATGTCTGTAATTCGGCAACTTGCTTTTCTATATCCGCTTTATGAATAGCGCTTCGGATTTTACCACCCTGATAGAGAGGCTGCGCAAAATCAATTGCATAGTTTTGTGACCAGTCCGGTGCTTCCGGATAGACAGGATCGGATAATCCCCGTTCCCAAACGACGGGTTGTCCTACAAATCCCCCTTTCAGTCCAATCTGCAATTCCGGCAACTGCGCAGAACGTGCGGTTCGCATCCGCTCCTGTGCCATGGATTCTTTCATTGCATCTGCCTGAAGTTGCAGATTATATTGCACTCCCCGTTCAAAAAGCTGATCGACGGTAAGGAACAAAGAATCTGTTTGTGCGTTGATGGAGGAAGTGACCCAAAGCAGGCAGGACAAAGCTGCCCAATATTTTTTATACATTTTCAAGTACATCGTATACACCTTTTAATTCAGATAACATCGTTTCAATGCTTTCTATACCAATAATCTTTTCTGCGTATACATAAACCTGATCGAGAATCGGACGAATCTGGTCTTTAAACTCCTCCCCTTCGGGAGTCAGGAATACCAGTTTATTACGACGATCGGCGGGATCTTCTTTACGGTACACATATCCTTTTTTCTCCAGATTATTCATCAAATTGGTCAGACAGGCTTTATCTTTTGCAATGCGTTCTGCCAATATCTGCTGACTGATTCCCTGCTCGTGCCATAAACTACTCAATACCTGAAGCATCTCAAACGTAATACCCGCGTTATTTTTTCTCAATGTCCGTTGCATAGACCGGCGGAAAGCCATACGGGTACGAACAATCTGCAACATGAGTTCTCTAAACTCTGCTCCTTCTCTCATTTTCTATAACCTTTTTACCTGTTTCGTTTCGGTGGCAAAGTTACATATTTCCGTCGAATTAGTCAAACGTTTGACTAATTTCATTTTTACACCATGTAGACATAATTCCTGTCCATTCGTTTATTTATTCATTAAATCACTATATATTAATGCATTAATATAGTACTCCAATCTTTATTATCAAAATATTCAAGCAAAAAGTTTGTTCATCTGAAATCTTTTATTTTACTTTGCAATACAAAGTACTTTTTATATGAATAAAGATAAAGCATTAGAATCGGTAAATGAGATAAAAGAGTTGATGGAAAAGTCCTCAAAGTTTATCTCTCTAAGTGGTCTCGCTGCAATCATGGCGGGCATTTACGCATTAGTTGGCGCATATATCGCCACACAAGTTATTACACCGGGCACTCATTTAATTGTTGCCCTTGAATTGATGGCTATAATAGCCTCGCTCGTATTGGTAGCTGCTGCGGTCACTGCTTGCATCCTGTCCTATTACAAATCCAAGAAGACAGGGCAAAAATTTTTCAGCCGCCTCACTTACCGGGCATTGTGGAATTTCTCTCTTCCAATGCTGACCGGAGGTGTTTTATGTATTTCCATCCTTATGCACGAGTATTACGACATTTTGGCTTCTGTCATGCTTCTATTTTATGGGCTGGCACTAGTCAACGTTTCCAAGTTTACTTATTCCAGCATCGTATGGTTAGGTTATGCTTTCATCTGTTTGGGCATCGTAGACTGTTTTTGGGAAGGTCATTCACTACTGTTCTGGACCATCGGTTTCGGCGGTTTCCATATCCTCTATGGTATATTGTTCTATTTACACTACGAAAGAAAGAGATCATAAATGATAGAAGCATTCCAATATATTAATAAAGCATTCGAAAGCAAGGTCCGACTGGGCATCATGGCTATTCTGATGGTAAATGAGGAAGCTGATTTCAATTTTCTGAAAGAACAGCTCTCTCTGACCGACGGCAATCTTGCCAGCCATACCCGTGCCCTGGAAGAACTGGGATATATCGTATGCAACAAAAGTTTTGTCGGACGAAAGCCACGGACTGTTTTTCAGGCAACCCCGCAAGGCAGAGAAGCTTTCAAATCGCATATTGAAGCCTTAGAGAAATTTCTAAAATCAAAATAAATAATTCATCAAAACACTACTGGCTTATGGACGCTTTCAATGAAAATTTAAATGAGCAACAGGCGCAGCAACCTATGGGATGCCTCCACCGTTTCTCCAAAACAATCAAGGTTGTCATCATCGGATTATTAATCCTTCTCCTGATGATACCCATGTTTATGATTGAGAATCTTATTTCCGAACGGGGACGAACCCAAGAAGAAGCTATCGACGAGGTAAGCGAAAAATGGAGTCTTGCACAGACCATCACCGGCCCTTACCTGAATCTCCAGTATCCGGTTGTCACTGAAAACAAGGGCGAGAAGAAGGCTTCCATCAAAGACCTGATACTTTTTCCTGACGAGCTTATGGTCAACGGACAACTGAAGACTGAAATCCTGAAAAGAAGTATCTATGAGGTCAATGTATATCAATCGGAACTGACATTGAAAGGGTCATTCAGTTCAGAAGAATTGAAAAAGAGTAGAATAGATATGGAGCAATTGCAGTTTGACAGGGCAGCTATTTGCTTGAACCTGACCGATATGCGGGGTATCAGCGAACAAATCAGCATCACCTTGGGAGATTCTGTTTATATATTCGAACCGGGTATGGACAACAGAGGAATAGCTAACACCGGAGTTCATGCGATCGCTAATTTGTCGGAGTTGAAGCAGAACAAAAAACTGCCATACGAAATAAAAATCAAACTGAAAGGTTCACAGTCACTCAACTTTATTCCATTGGGTAAAACAACCCGTGTAGATCTGAAAGCCAACTGGAATACACCGAGCTTTACCGGAAACTATCTGCCTAACAACCGGAATATTACGGAGAAGGAATTTTCCGCACAATGGCAAGTTTTAAACTTGAACCGGAATTACTCACAAGTGATGGTTGACTTCAACACCTCAAATATCAAGGATATTGAGAGTTCCAGTTTCGGTGTGAACTTCAAAATTCCGGTGGAACAGTACCAACAGTCTATGCGTTCCGCAAAGTATGCTATTCTGATTATCCTACTGACTTTCGGAGTTATCTTCTTCACTGAAATCATGAACAAGACCCGCATTCATGCCTTGCAGTATTTATTGGTAGGACTGGCTCTCTGTCTATTCTACAGCCTGCTCCTCTCCTTCTCCGAACACGTCGGTTTCAACCCGGCCTATTTGTTATCTTCTGCACTGACTATTATGCTGGTAGGCGGATATATGTTCGGAATCACCAAGAAAAAGAAACCGTCATTAATCATGTCCGGTTTGTTGGCTATACTCTATATTTATATCTTTGTGCTTATCCAACTGGAGACTTTCGCATTATTGGCAGGCAGCTTAGGGCTGTTTATCATTCTGACAATAGTGATGTATTTTTCAAAGAAAATAGACTGGTTTAATGAATAATCGGCTTTTCTTCTGAAACACTTGACAAATGGCTTTTTATTTTGTATCTTTGAGAAAATAAAAGCAATAAGAGGAATGAAGAATATAAGAAAAATAGAGACATAAAAAGCCTTTAAACTGATACATTTCAGTATTAGTACAGATATATCATAGGGCAATGGTCTAACGATCATTGCCCTATTTTGTTTATATTTTTACTTAATTAATTCTATCGAATCTCTAAAAACGATCAAAATAGTTTTTAATAAAATCTGATACCGTTTATAATAAACTATCAAAAAGTTTATTATAAACAGAAAGTACGTTTATTAAGAGAGCAGTCTTTAATTGTAAAAATTGAGAAACACGTTTGCATACAATAGCAGCTCATTAGTAAGTCTATTTATTCACACAGTAATAGAAAAGGACATAATCATTATTTCATCCAAACGATTGGATAACCTAAATCTCTTTTGATAGCTTCCATTTCTGCACTATGCCACATTTCATGTTTAAAGCTCCACGACAATGCTTCATATTTAGTTTCCGCAACAGGATGTTTAAACGGGAGAGGCTGCAAGCACTCTGCCAAAACATCATCATTCAGAGTTTCCAGATTCTCGATACAGATTTGATGAACAATTTCCGTTTGTTCTCTCAATTCAGCAACTGGAATCAAGTCCTTTTCTATGGAACGATGCAATGTTCCCATACCATTGAATATTCTATTATATTTTTGGATAGGCACTAATCGCCCCACCTTTTCGTTCACTCCGGTAACAGCTGTCAGTGTATGGAAATTCTGCGAAACAAGCAGATGTCCCACTTGCCAAATAAAGTTAGAATCTGTCCCTTCAGGAATAACATACCACAAATCTTCCGGCAATTCAGACATCAAACGATTCACAAATGTGCGAGCTTCTATAATCTGCTCCTTTAAAAAGTCAATTTTACTCATAACTATATGTTTTTTAATTATACATATAGTTAGTGGAAAAGCAAATGAGCTTTGTGACAACTTACTGCAAGAATTTCTCCCAATAATTTTTCCTCGGTAGTTCTTTTTCAAACTTCCTATATAAATCGGCAAGCCTCATCATTCGTTGCACCATTGTATATTCTTTATCCATATCAATAGAATATACCGGTTTGCAAATGCGACATTTACAAGCACCATCGGGATTATATAACGGGCAAGTATCATTCATAAAAGCTGTGATTTTCTGAATGGAACGATTATAGATTTGCCGCACATTACTTTCTTTCAGTTCCATGATTTCGCCAATCTGTCGATAAGGCAACCCGATATTTTCTCTAAAGATAAAAATCAGACGAGCATCATTATTCAGACAATGATTTAAAGCGGTGATACACCAATCGCACCTTTCTTTTATCCATTCCCGCTTCTCTTCTTCCCCACCGGAATATTCAATTTCCGGCAACGAACGGAAATATTCGATTTCCGACATTTTCACATGCTTTTCACATGCTGCATATCTGCCAATAGTGCGACGAGCGATAGTGTATATCCATGTAGAAATCTCCGAATCGCCTTTAAAGCTACTGATACTTTTGCAAAGTTCATACCACACTTCCTGTGCTGCTTCGCGGGCGATTTCTTTATTCTGAATCATCCGGTGAGCAATCATGGAAATCATATTTCCATATTCTTTCACCAGACGATTGATATCTATTTCCATCGTTACACACTAAAATGTTTTCTTCAAATATATCATATCCACCAACTGCACACCATCCTCATACATCGGATGATCGTAGTTGTCAGTAAAGAAATTCTTTATCCGGTGAGAAATCGCAAAACCACAATGTTCATAGAATGATCTGGAAGAAGGTACATCTCCTGTGCCCACCAGCATTTCAGAGCACTTCCCCTGATAATATTCAAATAAAAACTCTATTAACCGTTTTCCGTACCCCTGTCGTTGGAAGAAAGGAACAGTAGCAATATTCTTGATTTCATAAACACCTTCCCCCTCACGTGCCACCACACAAAGAGCTTTCAGCCCGTCATCATAAAGAACAAACATATCACCGCGTTCCAGATATCGGTCAATCATACTTTCTTGTTCATCAGCCAAGAGTAACAAATCAAGGAATTCTTTTTTATCTGAAATAACTTTTTTTATCTCCATATTATCTAGTTTGCCATAAAGATATAAAAAACTAAAATACCATACTCTACTTTAACGAAACTTATCCTGATATTTGGAATAAATAGATTATCTTTGTCTAGGAAAATAGGAATATACAAATAATAGGAATCATGGAAAAAGAAAAAAAAATATCAGAAGAAAAAGAAGTCAAAGCCAAAGCGCAGAAACCAAAAAAAAAGAAAGTAAATAAGACATGGGAAGCATTTGGTAAACTAAAGGGAAGCCTTATAGTGAACGATCCTAAATTCTTACTATAAATGAGATATTTGATAGATACTAATATCTTTGTTTATGCAGTGATCGACAGAGACTCGTTAGATCGTGATGTAACAGCTATACTACAAGAGCCTGATACTGTACTTTATATGAGTGCAGAATCTGTTCGTGAATTGATTGTAGGATATCGAAATAAAGGTTTATGTTCCAAACGCTGGAAGTCAGTAGAAGCAATGGTCACTTCAATCGAAAAAGAGTTTTACATCAAAATACTTCCCCTGAAAAAAGAGCACATGCAGACTTATGCACGATTAGAAATTAATGAAGCACAAGGACATAAAGACCCTTCCGACCACGTTATCATCGCCCATGCCATTACCGAACATTTGCCACTTATCTTAAGCGACACCCGTTTTGAGTTTTATCGCACTCAAGGACTTGATTTGATATTCAATAAAAAATAAAGCACACGCTATACATGTATTTGTCTATGTTCTAAAATAGTACTCATATTCTCCAAGGCCCATCCCACCAGTCCTTCAATATGAGGAATCAATGTACCTCCTGTATCTGTCAAGCAATACTCCACACGGGGAGGTACTTCAGCATACACTTTCCGTTCAACTAATCCATCTGATTCCAAAGTACGCAATGTAACAGTCAACATTCTTTGAGAGACATCTTCTATCGTTTTATGAATATCACTAAAACGCATAGTTCCATTTGCGTTCAGCGTAATAAGCACCAACATCGACCACTTATCTCCCAAGCGGCTAAGCACATCTCTTATCGGACAATTCCCCGTCGGATGAAAGTTTTTCATTCTTTAACGTTTTGTATTTTATTGAATTCCAGCAATAGTTACTTCTATGTAACTTCCTTATTTTCAAGTACGTTATTGCATTTCTCAAACAAGAAAGATACATTTGCATCACAAAAGTAATAAACTTACTAATAATAACTATTGTTTCATTTAAATAATTATGATTATGGCAAAGAAAGT
>USPQ01000108.1 GCA_900556625.1 uncultured Bacteroides sp.
ACGGACCGGAGATATTCAAAGCCTTGGCAATCTCACGGCTGATACGCTTAATACGACGAACAGTTTCTACATATAGCTTCTGTGGCGGGAACTGAATAGTCGCGTCACCGGAGTGTACTCCTGCAAATTCGATATGCTCACTAATAGCGTATGCCACAATTTCGCCATTCTGCGCCACGGCATCCATTTCTACTTCCTTGGCATGTTCAATAAACTGACTTACTACTACCGGATGTTTTTTCGAGACATTGGCTGCCAGTTTCAGGAAACGTTCCAGTTCTTCCTGATTGGAACAAACATTCATTGCAGCTCCCGAAAGCACGTATGACGGACGGACAAGCACAGGAAAACCTACTTCTTCAACAAACTCCTGAATGTCATCCATAGATGTTAATTCACGCCAACGGGGCTGATCCACACCGATACGGTCGAGCATGGCAGAGAATTTCTCACGATCTTCAGCGTTGTCAATGCTCTTGGCACTTGTGCCAAGGATATTGATATGCTGTGCATCCAAACGCAAAGCCAAGTTATTCGGAATCTGACCACCGGTAGATACAATTACACCATGCGGATTCTCAAGCTCCAGAATATCCATGACACGTTCGAAAGTCAATTCGTCGAAGTACAAGCGATCGCACATATCGTAGTCCGTAGATACGGTTTCAGGATTATAGTTAATCATCACGCTGCGCCATCCTTCTTTACGAATAGTATTTAAAGCCTGCACACCGCACCAGTCAAATTCTACGGAAGAACCGATACGATAAGCACCAGACCCTAATACGACAATGGATTTATGGTCGCCCAAGTAATGAACATCATTTGCCACACCGCTATAAGTAAGATACAGATAATTGGTTTGTGCCGGATATTCGGCTGCCAAAGTATCGATCTGCTTCACTACCGGAAGAATACCCGCCTCTTTACGATGTTTGCGGACATAAAGAATACCATCCTCCATATCACCTTCGTAGCCGATGGCACGTGCAACCTGGAAATCAGAGAAACCTTGAACCTTGGCTTTACGAAGCAGTTCGTTTGGCAGATCAGCAATCTGTTTGTGATTATTTCCCCAGCTATGCAGTTCTTCGGAAGTCTGCATGATATTCATCAATTTCTGAAGGAACCATTTATCAATCTTAGTCAGTTCGTGTACCTGATCGATGGTGTAGCCGGCACGAAAAGCCTTCGAGATAACAAAAATACGTTTATCAGTCGGTTCGCGCAAAGCCTTGTCGATGTCGGAAATAACTAGCTCCTTATTTTCTACAAATCCGTGCATTCCCTGTCCGATCATGCGGAGCCCTTTCTGGATAGCTTCTTCAAAAGTACGACCGATAGCCATCACCTCACCGACAGATTTCATAGAAGATCCCAATTCTTTATCTACACCGTGGAATTTACCCAAATCCCAACGTGGAATCTTACATACAACATAATCCAGTGCCGGTTCGAAGAAAGCAGAAGTAGTCTTTGTTACAGAATTCTTCAGGTCGAAGAGTCCGTAACCCAGTCCCAATTTGGCCGCAACGAAAGCCAGCGGATAACCCGTTGCCTTAGATGCCAAAGCCGATGAACGGGAAAGACGGGCATTTACTTCAATCACCCGATAATCTTCGGATTCGGGGTCGAAAGCATATTGCACATTACATTCGCCCACAATACCGATGTGGCGGATGATACGTATTGCCAGTTCCCGGAGTTTATGATATTCTTTGTTAGTAAGCGTTTGTGACGGAGCAATAACGATAGATTCACCGGTATGAATACCCAGCGGGTCGAAGTTTTCCATATTACAAACGGTGATACAGTTGTCAAAACGGTCACGTACCACTTCATATTCCACTTCTTTCCAACCACGAAGTGATTTTTCCACCAATACCTGCGGAGAGAAAGAGAACGCTTTTTCTACAAGAATATCCAGTTGCTCTTCGTTATCACAGAAACCGGAGCCCAAGCCACCCAATGCATACGCAGCACGAACAATTACGGGATACCCCAGTTCTTTTGCTGCGCGACGAGCATCTTCCACATTTTCTACGGCTTCACTCTTAATGGTCTTTACATTGATTTCATTCAATTTCTGAACGAAAAGTTCACGATCCTCGGTATCCATAATGGCTTGTACCGGAGTACCGAGTACTTTTACATTATATTTTTCAAGAATACCTTCTTTGTACAATGCCACTCCACAGTTCAAGGCTGTCTGACCACCGAACGCCAGCATAATGCCTTCCGGTTTTTCTTTCTGAATCACTTTCTCTACGAAATACGGAGTCACCGGGAGGAAGTAGATTTGATCCGCCACTCCTTCGGACGTCTGTACCGTAGCAATATTAGGATTGATAAGAATCGTTTCAATGCCTTCTTCTTTCAAGGCTTTGAGTGCCTGCGAACCGGAATAGTCAAACTCACCGGCCTCACCGATCTTCAGGGCACCGGAACCCAACAACAATACTTTCTTTATATTTTCTTTCATTGATTCTACTTTCTGGTTCACCACAGATTACACAGATAAACACTGATTTTTTATAATCCGTGATGAATATGGGTTATAATAGTTTTACAAATTCGTCGAACAGGAATTCCGTATCCGTAGGTCCACTCGCTGCTTCCGGATGGAATTGTGCAGAAAACCAAGGGTTTCTTTTATGCTTGATTCCTTCGTTAGAGCCATCATTCATATTAATAAATAACGGTTCCCAATCTGCACTCAACGTATTATTGTCTACGGCATAACCGTGATTTTGCGAAGTGATGAAGCAACGTTCCGTACCTACCATACGCACCGGTTGGTTGTGGCTACGGTGACCGTATTTCAATTTATAAATCTTGGCTCCTCCCGCTTTCGAAAGCAGTTGGTTACCCATGCAGATTCCGAAAATAGGCAGTTTCTCGTTTGCCATCGCCTTGCGGATATTCTGCACCGCAGCATCACAGGTATCCGGATCCCCCGGTCCGTTAGAAATAAACAGTCCGTCAAATTCGAGTCCGTTATAATCATAATCCCAAGGTACACGGATCACCTCTACATTACGTTTCAGCAGACAACGAATGATATTAGTCTTCACACCGCAATCTACCAGGACGACCTTTTTAAGTTGTGAGTTAAAACCTGAAAGTTGAGAGTTGAGTTGCTCAATAGGAGTCGTTAATGGGAAAGAATGAGAGGTTCCGTCGGGAAGATAAGAAATTATTTCCTTACAACTTACCCTGTCCACATAATTAATATCTTCATAACTCTCAACTCTCAACTCTCCATTCTCAACTTCTTCAAATACTATTTTCCCCATCATTACTCCATGTTCACGAAGCACTTTAGTCAGCTCGCGTGTATCAATGCCCGTGATACCAGGAACTTTTTCCCGTTTCAGCCAGTCACCAAGACTTTCCACAGCGTTCCAATGGCTGTATTCATAAGAATAGTCACTTACGATAATCGCTTCCGCGTGGATCTTCTCACTTTCCATGAAAGTGGCAAGTCCATTCGGCTCGATAGTAAAAGGAGGAACACCGTAGTTACCTACCAAAGGATAGGTAAGCGTCATCAACTGTCCGGCGTATGAAGGGTCAGTGAGGCTCTCCGGGTATCCGGTCATGGCAGTATTAAACACTACTTCGCCCGCCACCGGCTTCTCGTAGCCAAACGACTTACCGGAAAACCGGCTCCCGTCGTCAAGGATTAATGTCACATTTCTCATTCTTATTATTGAATCGTTGTATGGTTGTTAGAATTGATACATTTGTTCTATATAGTCGATGAACGCCCGATTCACCATTTTCACACCACCCGGTGTAGGGTAGTTACCGCTAAAATACCAGTCGCCTTTATGATGCGGACAAGCCTCGTGCAATCCCTCCAACGGTTGATAGACGATTTCCACTTTCGCCTTGGTTCCCTTGGGTGTCAGCAGTTCCACCATTTTGGCAGAGATTTCCTCATCAGTGAACGGAGCATAAATGTCTTTCACATAGTTTACCATCTGCTCTTTCGGCAGTCCTACCTGCTCTTTCGATTTACGGTAGGCGGCCGCAATCACATCTTTCATATCCCGTTCCTTTAAAAGTTCGACAGCAGCCCTGAAGGCGATAAACTCGCTCATCTTTGCCATATCAATACCGTAATAGTCAGGATAACGCACCTGCGGAGAAGAAGATACAATGACAATCTTCTTCGGACCGAGACGGTCGAGAATACCGATAATACTTTGTTTCAGCGTAGTGCCACGCACAATGCTGTCATCGATAATCACCAGATTATCAACACCGGGTACAAGACTTCCGTATGTAATATCATACACATGGGCAGCCAAATCATTACGACTGTTTCCTTCGGCGATGAACGTACGGAGCTTAATATCCTTGATTGCCACCTTTTCGCTACGAATACGACGGGAAAGAATAACTTCTAACTCCTCCATATTCGGGTTATGCCCCAATGCAGCGATCTGCTGCACTTTCTCCTCATTCAAGTAATCATCCAGTCCCTGCAACATTCCGTAGAAAGCAACCTCCGCAGTGTTTGGAATAAAAGAGAAGACCGTATGATCGATATCATTATTGATAGCTTTCAGTATTTTCGGAACCAACTTTTCGCCCAGCCGTTTCCTTTCTTTATAAATATCGACGTCACTGCCACGGGAGAAATAGATACGTTCGAAAGAACAAGCCTGATTTTCGCGTGGCTTATTGATTTGCGAAGTACGTATCTTACCTTCTTTGCTAATCAGCAATGCCTGCCCCGGTTGCAGTTCCTTGATTTCCTCAAACGGAACATTCAAAGCTGTCTGGATAACCGGACGTTCGGAAGCAAGAACAGCTATTTCGTCATCCTGATACCAAAATGCAGGCCGGATGCCCCACGGGTCACGGATAGCGAAAGATTCACCGCTTCCGGTCAATCCGCAAATAACATACCCCCCATCCCATTCGCGACTGGAAGTACGCAGTACGTTTGCCAAATCAATATGTTCTTCTATATAATGCGTGATGCCCATGCCCGTAAGCCCTTCGGCTTCGGCAAGATTGAATACACGCTCCACTTCACGGTCAAGACGGTGTCCCACCTGTTCCAACATGATATATGTATCGGCATATTTACGCGGATGCTGACCAATGGCAGTGATACGGGCAAATATTTCGTCTACATTCGTCATATTGAAGTTTCCGCAAAGAGCGAGATTCTTGGCACGCCAGTTATTTCTTCTTAAAAATGGATGCACGTATGAGATTCCGGATTTTCCCGTAGTGGAATAACGAAGATGCCCCATATATACTTCCCCGGCAAAAGGCAGGACTCGTTTGGCATACGCAGCATCATGCAACTGTTCGGGAGTGAGCTCCTTAAAATTGTTTTGAACATTTTCAAAAATCTCCGTAATAGCTCCGGAGCCTAAAGCACGTTCACGAAACATATATTCTTCACCCGGATTTGCTTCCAGTTTCACACATGCGAGTCCCGCACCTTCCTGTCCACGGTTATGTTGTTTCTCCATCAACAGGTAGAGCTTATTAAGACCGTACATCCATGTTCCGTACTTTTTCTCGTAATACTCCAACGGTTTAAGCAAGCGTATCATGGCAACGCCACATTCATGTTTCAATTGTTCCATCTATACTATTTACGATTTGACGATTTACTATTTACGATTTAAATTACCACCTGCCAATCAAACAACTTACTATCTATCATTGATTCTTCAATCGTAAATAGTAAATAGTAAATTGTCTAATTGTAAATCACATTACTCCACCGTTACCGACTTCGCCAGATTTCTCGGCTGGTCTACATCCATCCCCTTACATACCGCAATGTGATAAGCAAGAAGTTGGAGAGGTACCGTAGTAATTAACGGATCGAGACACTCTATTGTTTCAGGAAGTTCGATACTACAATCGGCAATCTTGCTGATAACCGTATCTCCCTTCGTAACGAACGCAATCACTTTTCCCTTCCTCGCCTTGATCTCCTGAATATTACTTAGCACTTTTTCGTACAGTCCATTCTGCGTAGCAATCACCACTACCGGCATTTCTGCGTCAATCAAGGCAATCGGTCCGTGCTTCATCTCGGCAGCCGGATAACCTTCGGCGTGAATATACGATATTTCTTTCAATTTCAATGCACCTTCCAAGGCAACAGGATAACTATATCCGCGTCCCAGGTAAATAAAGTTATGCGCATACGTGAAAGTTTTCGATAACTCCGCCAGGGTATCATTCAGTTTCAGCACTTCTTTCATCTTCTCCGGAATATGATTTAATTCCTGTACAATTGAAAGATAATGCCGTTCGTCAATTGTTCCTTTCGCTTTGGCAAGCGTCAATGCCAGCATTGCCAGCACAGTGACTTGTCCGGTAAACGCTTTGGTGGAAGCGACTCCGATTTCCGGACCTACGTGGATATACGAACCAGTGTGAGTGGCACGGGGAATAGAAGACCCGATAGCATTGCAAATACCATATATAAATGCTCCGCGGCTTTTTGCCAATTCCACAGCAGCCAAAGTATCCGCAGTCTCACCGCTTTGGGAGATTGCTATCACTACATCCTGTCCGTCAATCACCGGATCGCGGTAACGGAATTCGGAAGCATACTCCACTTCCACCGGTATGCGGCAGAAACTTTCAATCAGATGCTTACCAATCAGTCCGGCATGCCAGGAAGTTCCGCAGGCAACGATAATAAACCGCTTGGCATTCAGTAGCTTTTCCCGATGATCGATCACAGCGGAAAGTACCACATTGTCTGCTTCCACATTGATACGTCCGCGCATACAATCATGAATACAATCGGGCTGTTCGAAAATCTCTTTCAACATAAAATGCGGATATCCCCCTTTTTCCAGCTGGCCGAGATTAAGCTCCACCTTTTTAATTTCAGGTGTCATTTCAACATTACTCAAGTTGACCACCTTCAATTCTTTTCCCAGATGGAGAACAGCAATTTCTCCGTCTTCCAGATAAACCACCTTATCTGTATATTCTACAATCGGAGTGGCATCCGAAGCAAGGAAGAACTCGTCCGCTCCAATCCCCACTACCAGCGGGCTGCTCTTACGGGCAGCAATAATCTCATCGGGATGCTCTTTATCAAGAATCGCAATCGCATAGGCACCAATCACTTCTCCCAACGCCAATTGAACGGCTGTCAGCAAACTGACTTGATTAGTGACTTTCATGTATTCTATTAATTGAACAAGGACTTCGGTATCTGTACTACTTTTAAAAATATAGCCTTTGGCTTGAAGTTTTTCTTTGAGAACGGCGTAGTTTTCAATAATACCGTTATGAATGAGAGCGAGCTTTTCGGAAGAAGAGTAATGAGGGTGGGCGTTAGCGGAACAAGGTTCCCCGTGAGTAGCCCAACGAGTATGGGCAATTCCGATTGTACCGGAAATATCTTTTTGTGTGACGAAATTTTCAAGATCGGAGACTTTTCCTTTCGTCTTATACACATTTAACTGTCGGTCATCACTGATGATTGCTACCCCCGCGCTATCATATCCACGATACTCCAGTCGCTTCAGCCCTTTTATAAGGATAGGGTAGGCTTTTCGTTTACCAATATAGCCTACTATTCCACACATATTATGATATTTTTATTTCGACTGCAAATATACACATTACAAATAACATAAAGACAACAAAAAGCATATTTATTTGACAGAAACGCATAAAAAAGTTGCAAACACATCAAAAAGTTAAATAATATATTATTTTTAGCTCAAAAAGAAACAAATTACAATTAGCTTACCATTAACCCAAAAGAGCTAACAAATTAAAAGTAAATCTCCTTCTTTTAATTACAAATTAGAAGAAGACAGGCTCTTCTTTTAATTTCGCGTTACAGAAAACTTACATTTTACTATCATTTTGAAATTAAACTACTAACTTTGCCGAACAAATTGACACTTCAATTAGGTATTATCATACAATAAAGCTAGTAAGAATGAAGAAACAAGAACTTTTTAACAACGTAACAGAAGGATCCCTTTACCAACGACAGCCCAAACAGATGGGCTTGTACAATGCGGCATACGAACACGATGCCTGCGGTGTTGGTATGCTGGTAAACATTCATGGAGAAAAGTCACACGACATTGTTGAGTCGGCTTTAAAGGTATTAGAGAACATGCGCCACCGTGGCGCCGAAGGTGCGGATAACAAAACCGGCGACGGTGCAGGTATCATGCTGCAAATTCCGCATGAGTTTATTTTATTGCAAGGTATTCCTGTACCCGAAAAAGGACGGTACGGCACAGGATTATTGTTTTTACCGAAAAACGAAAAAGACCAGGCAGCTATTCTAAGTATTATTATTGAAGAAATTGAAAAAGAAGGACTCACATTGATGCATTTGCGCAATGTGCCCACCTGCCCCGAAATCCTGGGAGAATCGGCTCTGGCAAACGAACCGGACATCAAACAAGTGTTCATCACCGGATTTACGGAAACGGAAACTGCCGACCGGAAGTTATATCTGATCCGGAAAAGAATCGAAAATAAAGTCAGATTGTCATCTATTCCGGCAAAAGACGATTTTTATGTTGTGTCACTCTCTACCAAAAGCATTATATATAAAGGTATGCTTTCATCATTACAGCTGCGCAACTATTATCCGGACCTGACAAATAGCTATTTTACCAGCGGACTGGCATTGGTGCACTCTCGTTTCAGTACCAATACATTCCCTACATGGGGATTGGCACAGCCGTTCCGTCTGCTGGCACACAACGGTGAAATCAATACTATCCGTGGTAACCGAGGATGGATGGAAGCCCGTGAAAGTGTACTCTCCACTCCCACTTTAGGTGATATAAAAGAAATCCGCCCGATTATACAACCGGATATGAGCGACAGTGCTTCTCTGGACAATGTACTGGAGTTCCTGGTGATGTCAGGATTGAGCCTGCCACATGCCATGGCTATGCTCGTGCCGGAATCTTTCAACGAGAAGAACCCGATCAGTGAAGATCTGAAATCATTCTACGAATACCACTCCATCCTGATGGAACCGTGGGACGGACCGGCCGCACTACTATTCAGCGACGGACGATTTGC
>USPQ01000109.1 GCA_900556625.1 uncultured Bacteroides sp.
TAAACAGAAATAACTGTTTAATTTTCAATTAGATAGAGATTGTATGATGTTTCGCAATATAAGAAGACAGTTTGCACTTTATCCCAATAACGTAAGCCAAATGTTCCAGTCGTCGGTTGAAATCGCGAAGAACACACAGGTAACGGTCATATTCCTCACGACTACCGATACCACCCGTTTTTCCTCCATCCAAAATAGAAAGAAGATAGGGAGAAGCAGGATTAGTATCAGAACAGGTTCGAATCAGAGACTCCGCTTCTTTCGGTACGGTCACCGTCAGACGACGCCCCGTCTTTTGACGGCAATAACTGACTACCCCGTCTTTATAATCACATTTACGCAAACGGGCAAGGTCGGCAAAAGGTATTCCGCGAAGCAGAAACAGCAAGGAGAACCAGCAACGGGCTTCTTCCAAATCATCTTGTACCAACGAAGACGAAACAGAAGTGCCAACTGCCACGCTACCTAAGTCCGGCAACGGGAAAGATAAAATCTTCGCCATATCGGCGGGTGAAAGCGCACGTTTCACGTCGGCACAAGTACCTGTATAGACACTGTCAAAAAGACCGGCCGTATAATCTACTTCACCGTCTTTCAAAAGCCGATGATATACCGCACGCAGCATCCGCATATAGGTAGAGATAGTGTTCATCTTCAACAACTTGCCTCTCAGATACTCCTCAAATTCCCGCAAGACGCTTACGGTAAATACGTTACGTACTGCCATTAAGATTTTTCTCCCTTTACGCTTATTCCAATAAGCGGTAAAAGTGTGGAGAGTACTACGATAGACATGAGCGGAGCCAAAACGATGTTCGTCTTCCAGAGTCTGCACCAAAGAGAGCATAAATTCAGTCAAATTCTTCTTTTCTTTCATTACGGAGATAATTATAATTAATTATTAATAGCCTTCACCTTTTTGCTGTAACTCGCTATTCATAGGCATTAGCGGGTGAAACATACGCCCTTCACCCGCTAACGCCTATGAATAGGGTATTATAGCGAAAAGGTGAAGGGCGGTATAAAAAGACCAAATCTGTCGGAAGAGAAGCTATCGGGTAGCGTTGTATAACTTACCGAACAACCGAATTAATAACTGATTTTCACTCCGGCAAAGAAGCTTCTCGGCAAGGACGGACCATAGATATATCCGGAATCGCGGTCGGCTCCTTTATCAAAGTCATTCTGATAGGCATTGAAAATATTCTGTACTCCGGCGTTCACTTGCAAATTCACAGACTTGTAGAGTTTAAAGTCGTATGCAGCCTTCAGGCTTATGTCGAAGAAGTCCTTCGTATTCACCGTTATCGGATTTTCAAGGAATCCCGGAACAGGTTCGTGAGGAACCAGCATCGAACCGGTATATGTACCGGAAAGAGCAATAGACAATGGTTTTACCGGAGTATAGGTTGCTGTAAAATAGCCGTAAGTATTCGGCGTACGCATCATTTTCTTCACAGCCGGAGCGTCTGGATTCCACACGTGCGGTTCGTTGTAATGGCTCTGCTGCAAAGTGACTCCCGCCTGAACCTGGAATTTAGTCAGATATGCCATCTTTCCTTCCAATGTCAGTCCCATCACACGGGCTCCCGGTGCATTGTATCGTGTACGTGTCAGGATTCCATCCACCACCTCTCCGTCAGTAAGTGCAAATACATCTGATAACTTTGTATAAAATCCTTCTACCAGGAAGTTAACTTGAAACGCACCAAAACGATGGTAAATATCTGCCGAGGCACTCAAGCTCTGCGACCTTTCTTCTTTCAGATTATCAGCCAGTTCGACCATCGCTACATTACCGCCTACATTCTCCACATGCAAGTCTTCATCGAAAGCCTGCGGGGCACGGAAACCGGATGAGTAACTGAAACGAAGATTGATGTTTTCCGTCGGATTATAACGCAGATTGGCACGCGGACTGAATATCACATGGTCAATCAGGTTATGTTTATCCAAACGACCGCCAATCAGAAATCCCCAATGTTCATTCTTCCATTCATTCTGGAGGAAGGCACTACCGATATTCACTTTCTGATCTACCGTACGATTATATCCCCACATATTATCTTCCAGTTTATCCTGATTGAATTCTATTCCGGCAGTCAGGTCGGACGGCATGAAGATACATTTTCCGAAACTATAAACATATTGCGATCCTGCCATCCAGTTCAAGTCGGTGGTGTTTCCGTAAGCATTCAAGTCTTGACCGCCACCATAATAGCTGTCACGATTGATATGCTGCGCTGATGCAAACACATTGAAACGATGTTTCTCGTTAGGAGAGAAATAATCAAATTTCAGTCCTCCGCCATTGATAGAGTGCTCGGTCTGCTCCGCCACATTCGCTTCGTGAGGCGGGCGGCTCAATAGGTCTCCTCCCCTACGGAATTCTTCCATGTGGTGATATTCAAAAGTCAGTTTCGAATAAGCCGTTGTTTTCAAAAATGAACGGAACCCGACTGTCTGCCCGTGCAACTTGGGTATTTCGGAATATCCGTCACCATCATGATCATACGCAGAACGATGGCGGTTCTGCCCGAAGATATACAAACCGGCACGCTGGTCGTCCGTCACAAGTGATGCATTCAGTGCTGTACTGTTGTCAAAAGCATCGCCATCACCAATACCTGTTATGGTATGCGACAACATACCGGAATTACGTATAGGTTCTTTGGTAATGATGTTGATTGTTCCGGCAATAGCAGACGAACCGAATAAAGCAGATCCACCTCCACGCATCACTTCCACACGTTCTATCATGCTGGCAGGGATCTGCTCGATGCCATACACACCGGAAAGTGCACTAAAGATGGGACGGGAATCGAGCAGGATTTGCGTATAAGGACCATCCAATCCATTGATACGTACTTGCTGGAAGCCGCAATTCTGACAATTAGACTCTACACGGACACCCGGCTGAAAACTCAATCCTTGCGCCAAAGTCGTGGAATTGGTATTCTCAAAGATTTTCAAATCCACCACATTCACCAGCGTCGGAGCCAGGCGACGGGTAGTCTCATTACGATTGGCAGATACTACTACACCATCCAAAGCAACCGCATCTTCTTCTATCTCGAAATCTTCTTCCAATGTGCGCCCTTTCTTCAGCGTCACATTCCGTCTGACGGTTTTATACCCCACCGAACTAACTTCGAGCACAAAATTACCTTCGGGAAGATTCTTCAAGAAATAATGCCCGGTAGCATCGGTTACCGTTCCGATGGTAGTACCTTTCAAGGCGACTGTTATATAGGGTAAGTGTTCCTTAGTGTTTTTATCAAGAATATGGCCAATGATATTGGCGTCCGATTTACGTAATTCAGGATGATTAGGATATTCATGAGCTTGTCCTTCAAGGGCAGGCAACAATGCGCAGCACAGGCAGACAAGCGAAAAGATGTATTTCTTCATTTTCCGTTTGTTATTTGTTTTCGTTTAATACTTGTATGTACATATAGATAATCCCCTGCCTCAAATGAGACATGGTACCATCATTTAAATGGCGAAAAGACAAATAGCAGGCGGAGCACGCAGTGCTGTCACTCCATGATAAGGAGCATGAAAATGTGTATGCGGCAAGCGTCCGAGCAGCAAACACAATAGAAAAGAAACGAAAAGGGGAAGGGCAAAAACAACAGTCGCACTATCCGCTATCAGATGAGACAGGATATGGATGTGCAACAATTCGACTGTTGAATGTTGATGCGCCGTCCCTTGCTTAAACGGGTGCGAATGGACAATTGTCACGCCATTAACCACATGGACGTGGGTAAAGAATGTAATACTTGCCAAATACGATATAAAAAGTATCGGCAAGAAATAGCGTGTTATATTTAAAACCAATCGTTTCACCTCATTTTCACTTTGGGACGGCAAAGATACAAACTATTTATTTCACAATCAATGATTAGACAAAATACTGTTAATATACCGCCGAAGCTATGATTTGTATAAACAGAATCAAAAATACCATAGCAATCGGATAAACAGTCGCGTAAGCTACACTAGGTATGTTGCTGTCTACCATTGAATCGGCAGCAGCAAGTCCCGGAGTACTCGTCATGCCTCCCGTTATCGTTCCCAGCAAATCGAGCAGACTGATTTTAAATACCAGACGTCCGACAATGGCGGCAACGAGCATCGGCACCAATGTGATGGCTGCACCTACGCCAAACATCAGCAATCCGCTTTCCTGGAAAGTGGCTACCAGATTCTTACCGGCAGAAGTTCCTACTTCGGCAAGAAAAAGAAGCAGACCTAACTGGCGCAGCAATTGATTGGCTGGTCCGGACATAGACCAGATGATGGGGCCCGTCTTACCAATCGCACTCAACACAAGGGCTACCATCAACACTCCACCGGTCAGTCCCGGAGAGAATGACAGACTGTCAGAGAAAGATATATTTATTTTGCCGAACAGCACTCCCAATACAATACCCATCGCAATGGGGAAGAAATCCGTATCAGACAGTTTCTTCGCATTGTTACCCAGCAGGCGGGCTACTCCTTTAAGTCCTTCTTTCTCACCGACAACCATCAATTTATCGCCAAACTTCAAAGCGAGATCGGGAGATGGAGACAAATCAATACCGCTTCGACGGACACGGGTCACTGTACATCCAAAGTTTTTCTGTAAGTTCAAATCACCCAACTGCTTATTTATCATGTCCTTTTTGGTCAATAGTAAAGATTCTATTTCCTGCGTTTTATCCAAAGGCAACTCACCTTCTTCACGCTTGCCAATCAACACGGCAAGCTGATTCAACGACTCTTCACTACCTACGGCTTGTATATAATCTCCTTCACGCAGCACCGTATGGGCCGTAGGGATGGATATTTCATCATTATGTTTCAGACGTGAAATGACAGCGCCCGTCATGGCGCGCGCATTTATCTGCATCAGAGTACGATTGAACACATGAGAATTGGTAACCCGATAAATGCAAGTAATCAGCTCCGGAAATTGTCCACGACGTTCTATCTCCAAGCGGCGGGCTTCTTTATCCAAATCTACCCGCATAATCTTAGGCAGCAGTTTGACAAACAGAATCACGCCGATCACTCCAAACGGATATGCGATACCGTAAGCGATGGACGCCAAAGGAGAATGGGTACTGTCGATAGCAACCGCCAGACCCGGAGTACTGGTCAGCGCACCGGCAATCAGACCGACAACGCTCGGTGTATCAATATCAAATGCGTACTTCAACCCGACTGCAGTCAAGCAGGCAGAACAAATAATAAGCATAGTAATAAGAATGAGCGTCTTTCCTTTACTACGGAAAGAATCGAAGAATCCGGGCCCCGCTTGAATACCGATGGTGAATATGAAGAGCACCAAACCGAAGTTTCCTAATTCTTTAGGAATAATAACACCATAATGCCCGAAAAGAAGGGCAATGAAAATAACTGCCGACACATCAAGAGATAATCCTCTGATCTTTATTCTTCCCAGCATAAACCCCAACGCGACTATCAGGAAAAGGGAGAAATAAGAGGAATGCAATAAGTCAGTAAACATAAAAATAAAGGTTAGTTAGTTAAGGGCGCGAAGGTACGGATTTTATTTAAGCCGTACAATATTCCTTCTCACAAGAAGCGACTTCCTCACTTTTAATACCTACATATAACTAAAGCTTGGTTATTTTTCATTTCTTTTAGGTATTTTCCATCCTTATAGTTCCCTATAACTTTGCAACCGAAAATTAAACAATCATTATCTATCAAAATTAACAGAGTATGAAAATCTTGAACTTTTGGATGGTTGCCTTTATGGCACTGTCACTCTCAACAACATTGACGTCTTGCAGCGATGACGACGAAAAGAAAGAAGAAACAGAGATGAAAACATTGACCGTTGACGCTACTGCTTATAATCAATGGGTATATGTAAATCTTAAAGATGGCAAAACCCAAACCGTAACTATGGAAGGAAGTGATGACGAATCTGCAGTTACCATTGACTGGCAGATTGCCATACATCGCTATACGGAAGTAAAAACCAATGGAGGCTCTGTTGTAAAAACAGATATGACGGATATGAGCAAGGTGACTACAATTCCGACAGGCGGATATGTCGCAGATGAAAGTGAACAGAACATACTCGTCAGATTCGCTATGCCGCCAACAGATGATTGCTACGTGAAAAGCCACTGTAATACTACAATGGTATGGACCGAAGGTTCGGCTATGGCTGGAACATTGGCAACAACCAACAATGTGTTCGTTCTAAAATGTAAAGACGGGACATATGCAAAACTCCAGTTCACCGATTTTGCAAATGCGGATAATGTAAAAGGGCACGTCACGTTTAATTACGAGTATCCCGTTAAATAACCAATCATGAAAAGAATCTTTATGATGTTATTGGGTGTCCTATCCACGTTGTATACGACAGCGGAGACGGGGTGCCTCTACGAAAACAATGAGAACGATAACGCTACTACGCGGTGTTTCAAAGGAGTTGTATTAGATGAAAACGGCACTCCCCTGCCCGGAGCGTCCATCGTTGTAATAGGTACGACAATCGGTGCCGGCACTAATACACAAGGAGAGTTTACATTAAGTTTAAGAGATAAAGGGTTTCCTATCTTGCGGGCCAGTTTCATCGGGTATACTCCTGTGGAATACAAGATTCAAGACAATGAACACAATAACATTGTCATACGCCTGAAACCGACCCAAAGCTCATTGGAAGAGGTCGTCGTTACAGGTACACGGACAGAAAAACCGCTCAAAGATGCCCCGATACTAACCAGAGTGATCGGGCAAAAGGAAATCCAGGCTTTAAATCCTATGGATATAGAGACCCTTTTACAGTATGAGCTACCCGGTATACAATTCAATTACAATTCCATGAGTAAATTGCCGGAAATCACTTATCAAGGAATGAGTGGCGAATACTTATTATTCTTGGTTGACGGTGAACGTATAAGTGGTGAAGGCTCGGATCATAACCCCGATTTCAGCCGTTTCAATATAGATGATATTGAACGCATTGAAGTCGTCAAAGGAGCTCAATCCACTCTCTATGCTTCAAATGCTTTGGGTGCTGTGATCAATATCATCACGAAAAGCGCCAACAGACCTTTTACAGGAAATGTAAACGCACGTTATGGCAATAACAGTGGACAAAAATACACTGTTTCAGGTGGAACCAAACAAAACCGTTTTTCTTCTTTCACTACCATATCCCACAGAAGAAGAGATACATACACAATTTCTGATGACAAAGAAACAGAAAGAACAGTCATCAATCCGGACGGTTCAATCACCATCGATAAAAGTGCTAACAGCAGTACCATTCGGGGATATCAGATCTGGGATGCCTCGCAGAAGTTCGGTTATGCTTTTACCGACCAGTTTAGTGCGGAAATAAAAGGAACATATTATCGGAATAAACGCGATAATGCTACGGCTAATGCAAAAACCAATGATATATTTTCAAACTACTCGGTAAATGGTAAATTAAAATATTTGTTTAATGTCAATCACAGGTTGGATCTTTCCTACATCTTCGATAGTTATAGAAAGGATATAGACTATTTTGTAGCAGGACATACCAAAAAGAACTACGATAACTTCGTGCAAACAGCACGTTTGAACTATACCGGAAATTTCAACGACCAACATACATTTACAGCAGGACTGGAAGCCAATCTTGAATATTTAAAACATTATATGTTCAAAGACAGTACCAATTATAACCAGCAATCATACGTGTTCTATGTGCAGGAAGACTGGAAAATCTCCGAGAAGTTCAATCTGATAGCGGGCATACGGACTGATTACCATTCCAAATACCACTTCCGTATGACTCCTAAACTATCGGTAATGTATCGGCCGGTAGAACTGTTAACCCTGCGTGTCGGCTATGCACAAGGCTATCGGACACCGACTTTAAAAGAACTGTATGAAGAATATGACATGGGAGGTCTGGGGATGTTTACCATTCATGGTGATGAAAATCTGAAAGCAGAGAACAGCCAGCAGTTTTCCCTGTCTGCCGAAATTAACAAAGACATCTTTTATGCCTCCATATCCGGCTATTACAATAAATTCAAGAATAAAATTACACTAGCTTATCTTGATAATATTGAAGACGGGAAAAGTATGCCGGACATGAAATACATGAATTCCGACAATGCTGAAAGTATAAGTATGGAAGCTATTGCACGGGTAAAAATGGATTGCGGACTGATGTTACAAGGTTCTTACGCATACGTCCATGAAAAAGAAGAATATAAAGGATACAATTTATCCATGACACGGCCTCATAGTTTAACATTCAACGCATCCTTTAACCGTAAATTCGGTAAAGTCAATACTTCCGTTTCACTGAACGGGCAGTGGAGTTCCAAATTACACACATACTCCTATTATTCCGTTGACAATACTATAACTGAATATAATTACTCTCCACGTACTATTTGCACCTTGAACACTAGTGCAAGTTTTCCTCGCGGTATCTCTGTGGGACTGGGTATAGACAATTTATTCAATTACAAAGATAAATCTGCCGATTATGGAATCCAGTTACCACAGCAAGGTATCGGCTTTATCGGAACTGTTTCAATTAATCTTGCCGATTTGTTCAGACTATAACGAGAGTTAAACTACATACAAAGCTAAAAATAAGAGAAATGAAAAAGAAAAGTAAAATCATCT